>NZ_JBQSXK010000026.1:0-28608 GCF_052378115.1 Psychrobacter sp. AOP30-A2-5
CTAGATGATAATATTTTAGAATGTGACACACAGTATAGAGCGTGTTACCCGTTCAACTTAAGTCGCTATCCTCGTTGTTATCTGCGTTATACTAGCCATAAGCATTGACTATCACTGAGCTGACTGCTTAGATGGTTTATAATTAGGAGAATGTCATGACTCAAGAACACGCTTCCCATGAAAAGCGCAAAATCATCGATAAGTTTTTGATGAAACTCACCAAAGAAGAGCCGCAAATGTATTATGCTAGCACCTCTGAGGTCGCTCGTAGCATCCATACTATGATAAAAGAGCACACCAATCGCTTGTCGGTAGAAGATCAGGCGCTCGTTAGACATATGACCGTCGAGGAGATACAAGGCTTGCTAGGCTTTCACCTTAAATAATCACACTTTCAACGTTCCCATAAAAAAAGCCCGCTGATTTGCAGGCTTTTTTATTATTAAAACTTTAATTTAGAGCATTGAAAATATACATCGCTTAAAACGGATACTCGCGTGGCTCATGTTGCATAGATATCCAGTGCGTTCTAGTGAACTCTTCTAGCACCCACTCACCGTTAAAACGACCAATACCTGAGTTTTTCTCGCCACCGAATGGTAAGTTACTTTCATCATTGACTGAAATATCATTAATATGTGTCATGCCTGCTCTGATACCGCGAGCAAAGCGCATGCCTTTTGCCATATCTTTTGTAAATACCGCACTCGACAGACCAAACATTGAGTCATTGGCGATCGATAACGCATCATCTTCATCTTTGGCACGGATGATACCGACCAATGGTCCAAATACCTCATTACGTGACAAATCCATCTCGCGCGTCACTTCAGTAAAGATGTGCGGCGGTACAACTTGTCCTTTAATCTCACCACTTAATATCATTTTTGCGCCTTCTTGCTGCGCATTAGCGATTTTCTCTTTCAACGATTCGACTTGTTTTTTATTAATAATCGGACCAACCGCCGTGTCTTGTTTGCTCGGATCGCCGACATTTAACGTTTTAACGTGTGCCAAGAAACGCTCAACAAAGTCATCATAAATCTCGTCTTCAACGATAATACGATTAATAGCAATACAGATTTGACCTTGATGTAAGAATTTGCCAAAGGCTGCTGCTTTGACCGCTTGCTCAATATCAGCGTCTTTTAGTACCACAAATGGACTGTTACCACCCAACTCAAGCGCTACTTGTTTAATGTAGTCGCCGCCATTGGCCAACTCGCCAATGCGCTTACCGACTGAAGTAGAGCCAGTAAATGATACAAAGCTTGGGGTTTTGTGTTCAACGATCGCATCTCCTATCTCTTTGCCTGAGCCAACCACCACGTTGAGCAAGCCTTTTGGCAAACCTGCTTCTTCGAATACTTTTGCTAGCAGCAAACCACCAGTCACTGGAGTATCACTCGCAGGCTTGAGTACCACAGCGTTACCAAGTGCTAAGGCTGGTGCAATAGAACGTTGTGTCAAATGTAATGGAAAGTTCCACGGACTAATGACAGCGACGACACCGATGGGCTCACGGTAAACAAAGTTTTCTTTGCCAGGGGTGTTAGATGGACGAATCTCGCCATGTACACGACTGGGGAAAGTCGCAGCCTCAAGGGTAATGCCGCGGGTAGCAGCAAACTCCACCATGGCTTTAACACGGGTACTGCCCGACTCTTTAATGAGCCAATCGACGATTTCATCTTGGCGCTGATCTAAAATCTCAACCACTTTATATAGTACACCTGCTCGTGTCGCTGGCGTTTGCTGTGCCCACTCTTTTTGTGCCGCACTTGCTGCTTGATAAGCTTCATTAAGCTGTGCTTCTGTCGCCTGCTGAATCTTTACAAGTGTATCGCCATTGTAGGGGTTGGTGTTGGTATTGACGCTATCATCTTGACCGCTTTGCCATTCCCCTGCAATGTACTGGAGGTGGAAATCATTATAGGCATTGGCTTTGGTATTATCGGTATCAGTTAACATAATTCTTCTCATTTATTTTATGGATGTTATGTTGGTTGTCAATAAAACAGTATGGCTAGCAAATTGAGGCAGATAAAAAATAACCCTTAACACAGTTATTTATATTAAATAGCCTGCGCTCGCGACATTTGATTAAGCACATCAAAACGAAACTTGCTAGACGACTGGTCTAATGCTACCATAGACCTCATACAAATAAGCGTATTTTGTCAGCAAGTATTGTTGAAAAAACGTAACGTGACCATATCAACCCTGACAATAAGCACTCATTATAAGCAACGATAAAAATCTGCATCGACCCATAGAAAGTATCATGAATAATTGTTAATAGCGCGCTAAGTAGCATTATTCGCCATACCTTATCTCTGAAATACATTCATAAAAAATATAGGAGGACATTACCATTATGTCTGCGGCCTCAACCACAATCCCACCAGATACCAAAACGCATCTGTTAGAAACAGGCTATCAATTGATTTCTAAAAAAGGCTTTACTGCCGTCGGTATCAAACAAATACTAGACACAGCCGGTATTCCTAAAGGCTCTTTTTACCATTATTTTGCCTCAAAGGAAGCGTTCGGTGAAGCTATCATCAGTCATTATTTCACTGATTATAAGATACGCTTAGACACCATTGGTCGTCAAAAAGTTAATGCTCAGCAAAAGATTTATGATTACTTTCAAAGCTGGTATGACACCCAGCAAAATGGCTGTGATCATGAAAAATGCTTGGTGGTGAAGCTCAGCGCTGAGGTTGCAGATCTGTCTGAACCTATGCGCATCGCACTGAATGCTGGTTACCAGCAGACCATCAGCTGGCTTGCTGAACAAATCAAAGCAGGCTGGGCGGATGACTCTGTACCACAACCTGACAATATCGCGGCCGAGAGCATGGCAAAACGTTGGTATTTTGCTTGGCTTGGTGCCAGTTTAATCGCCAAGATTAGCCAAACCAATACACCGCTTGCAGAAGTATGGCAGATGACTACTTCTCAATTGGGACGCTAATCTCGTGCGTTAAACGCTTTTTAGCCATTTATACTTCCCTATATCTAAAGCAAAAAATTGAGTTATAAGAGAGTTTTGTAAAAATTACTAGACGACTGGTCTATTTAATGTACAATGCCCACAGTTGCAAAAACGAATGGCTAATTTGCCACTGAGATTTTTGCACCCCATACGCCTAACACAAATATTTAATGATTTTAGGAATACTATGAATAACTTCCAATATTACAATCCAGTACGTATCGTCTTTGGTGAAGGTCAAATAAAACAACTATCGGAATTGGTTCCGACTGATGCCCGTGTACTTATCACTTATGGTGGCGGTTCGGCACAGCGCACAGGTACGCTAGACGAAGTAAAAGAAGCCTTGGCTGCGAGCGGTACACGTACCGTATTCGAATTTGGTGGTATTGAAGCCAATCCAGAATTCACGACTCTTTTAAAAGCAGCAGATATGGTCAATGAGCACAATATTGACTTTTTGCTAGCGGTCGGTGGCGGCTCAGTCATTGATGGTAGCAAATTTGTGGCATTGGTATCGTCACTCACTGAAGAAGATGACACGACTGTCTCACGCGAACAAGCATGGAACGCACTAACCAGCTATTGCAGAGACATTGATTCTGCCATCGATTTGGGTGCTGTTTTGACCATTCCAGCCACTGGCTCTGAGATGAACTCAGGCGGCGTCATCAATTATAGTGAACGTCAAGCTAAGCTACCATTTGGCAACGCACTTGCCTTCCCTAAGTTCTCAATATTAGATCCAATCAAAACACTGACATTACCTGAGCGTCAAGTGATGAATGGTGTTGCGGATGCCTTTGTCCATGTCATGGAACAGTACCTAACGTATCCAGTCAATGCCAAAGTGCAAGATGCCTTTGCTGAGAGCTTGCTGAAAATCCTCATTGATGAAGGTCGTATCGTTAAACAAGATCCAGAGAACTTAGAAACTCGTAAGAATATTATGTGGACAGCGACAATGGCACTCAATGGTCTAATCGGTGCAGGAGTACCGCAAGACTGGACGACACATATGATCGGTCATGAGCTAACCTCGTTACACAGCATCGATCATGCACGTACATTAACTATCTTATTGCCATCAGTGATGCGTGAGCTAAAAGAAAGTAAAAAAGAAAAATTACTTCAATATGCACATAATGTCTGGAATATTACGCTCGATGATACTCATCAAGACGAAGACGCTGTCATTGAAGCCGCTATTGTCCGTACAGAACACTTCTTCCGCGACCTTGGCTTGCCCGTCAGTTTAGAAGATGCAGAACTTGATGCGTCAGCTATTGACCCAATTATCAAGCAGCTTGAAGCGCACAACATGGTTCAGTTAGGCGAGCACAGCAACAATGATTTAGAAGTGTCACGTCGTATTCTACAACGTGCTATTAGTAGCAAATCTGCTTAATAAAAACACCACCGTAATAAGAAACACATATTGTTATGCTATTTATAGTAGTTGCTCAGCACTGAGTAACTACTCCATTCACCATTGAGTATCAAAACCAGTAAATATTAAAATCAATAGAATCTTAAAATTAATAAATAGAAAAGGAATCTGATAATGAGCTTTGATAAACAACAAAATCAAAAAATAAATCGTCAAATTAAATTAGCAAGCCGTCCAACAGGTGAGCCAAAAGCTGAAAACTTTGATATGGTAACCAGCGATATCCCATCGCCAAATAACAATGAAATGCTGCTGCGTACCGTTTACTTATCATTAGATCCATACATGCGTGGACGTATGAGCGATGCAAAAAGCTATGCTGATCCGCTAGAAGTGGGTGACGTCATGATGGGTGGCACGGTTGCCCAAGTCGTTGAATCCAATATCGACAAATTTGCTGTGGGTGACTTAGTGGTCTCAAACTCAGGCTGGCAAGACTATAGCGTCAGTGATGGCGAAGGCGTCTTAAAGCTTGACAAAAACATGTCAAATCCCTCTTATGGTTTAGGCGTACTAGGTATGCCAGGCTTTACCGGTTACATGGGTTTGACCGACATCGGTAAGCCGCAAAAAGGGGAAACTTTGGTCGTCGCTGCTGCAACGGGTCCCGTTGGTGCAACGGTAGGTCAAGTTGGCAACCAATATGGCTTACGTACCGTTGGTGTGGCTGGTGGCAAAGAAAAATGTGACTTTGCTGTCAATGAGCTAGGCTTTGATGTCTGTATTGACCATAAAGCGGATGACTTTGCCGAGCAATTAAAAGCGGCGTGCCCAGATGGCATCGATATCTATTACGAAAACGTCGGTGGCAAAGTGTTTGATGCCGTTATGCCATTATTAAATGCGCATGCACGTATCCCAGTCTGTGGTCTGGTCTCGCAATACAACACCACCGAGCTGCCTGATGGCAAAGATCGTCTAGGCGTATTAATGGGCAACATTCTAAGCCGTCGTCTCACCATCAAAGGGTTTATTATTTTTGAAGAGTATGGTGATCACTTCCCAGAATTCTTAAAAACCATGAGCAAATGGGTCGAGTCAGGCGATGTTAAAACCAAAGAATATATCGCTGAAGGCTTAGACGATGCACCAAATGCCTTTGTGCGCATGCTAAATGGCGATAACTTTGGTAAAACAGTGGTTAAAGTTTCTGAGGTTGAATAACAGAACCAATGGTTATCAGTTGATTGAATCGCAAATAACGACTTAACAACATAACTTGCTAAGACAACCACTGAAAATGACCTCTCAACCATGAATACTGTTCTATGAATACCGCTAGCAGTCATTGCAAATACTCATATTAATTACAGATGACCAATTAAGCATGACTGCTAACAACCCATGATTTAAAAACAACATCAATAATAAATAAGGACGACTATGAATATTTTAATGGTACTAACCTCACATGATAAGTTGGGCGATACTGGCAAAAAAACGGGCTTTTGGCTAGAAGAGTTTGCCGCGCCTTATTACGCTTTTATCGATGCGGGCGTCAATGTGACACTTGCTTCTCCTGCTGGCGGGCAGCCACCACTTGATCCGAGCAGCGATACTGAAGACACGCAAACGAAAGATACCAAGCGCTTTAAAGAAGACAGCGATGCTCAAAAGCATCTTGCCAATACTGAAAAACTCGCTGATATGAACGCTGAAGATTTTGATTCAGTCTTTTATCCAGGCGGTCATGGTCCACTATGGGACTTGGCAGTTGATAAAAATTCGATCAATTTGATTGAGACGTTTGTCAAACAAGACAAACCTGTCGCCTTTGTTTGTCATTCTCCAGCCGCTCTTAAAAATGTCAAAATTGACGGTGAGTATTTAGTCAAAGGCAAAACAGTGACTGGCTTTACCAATTCAGAAGAAGACGCCGTTGGTCTAACAGATGTCGTGCCATTCTTAGTAGAAGATGCACTAAAAGCCAATGGTGGTAACTATGAAAAAGCCGCTGATTGGGAATCATTTGTGGTTGAAGATGGCTTGCTGATTACTGGGCAAAACCCAGCGTCATCAGAGGAAGCTGCCAAGCGCTTAATCACTAAGCTGAAAGGTTAATATCTTTTTAACGTTAATATAATAGACCATGCAAAAGGCCACTATCATGATTCGCTTACATCATCTCAACCAGTCTCGCTCATTACGTATTTTATGGCTTTTAGAAGAGCTGGGCGTGCCTTATGAGATCATTAGTCATCAACGCGATCCTAATACTCATTTGGCACCAGACAGTTTAAAGGCGGTACATCCACTCGGTAAATCTCCGGTTATCGAGATGGATGGTCAACTTTATGCCGAGTCGGGTGCAATCACTGAGTTATTGATTGAGCGATTTGCGCCAGAGCGCTTACGTCCTACGACTGATAGCGTAGACTATGGACATTATCTGCAATGGATTAACTTTGCTGAAAGCTCGCTCATGTTGCCGTTATTACTGGAGCTATTTACCAAAAAAGCCGGCATCGTCGATAACGAGTTTTTAGATGGTTATATCAGTCAAGAAAAACACAGATTGTTGAGCTATCTAAACGAGGAAGTTGCAGATAAGTCATTTATCGTTGGTCATAAGCTAAGCGGCGCTGACTTTATGCTGTCTTTCGACTTAATCATGCTGGCTAAGCGTGAAGCGTTAGATGATTATCCGCATATCAAGCAGTATGCTTTACAACTCGCCAGTCTTGATAGCTATCAGCGCAGCATGCGTTTAGAGGCGAATTATGATCACTCTATTTAGTACCATAGTCTAACTGTTTATCGACTATTTAATGTATAAAAAAACAGCTCTTTATAGAGCTGTTTTTTATGGGTGAAAATGACCTGAGTCGTAGCTATGTGACATATAGTCAAGGAATTTTAGAATCGCTACAAGGCGACCGACCGCAGATAGTACACTGAGTACATCTATGGCGGGTAAAGCCGTAGCAGTTTAAAAGTGCTCTGACTATAGCACTGTGTTTCTTATCTTCTCTCATTGACAGACAGCTGCATCTATCTTTTAATTTGATTTTCAATGTGTTAGTTATGCGTGATAAATGCTCAACAAAAATTATGATAAAATATTCAAAACAGGGTTTAGAATACTTTTTTGGTTTTATCAGCCTACTAAATGGCTTTCTGTTAAATGACTTTTTATTAAATGACTTTGAACGTCTTGAGTTTCATGACTATCCGACGAGCGCGATGCTTGTTTAACAACGGCTATACACCATTTTATCCCTCTACGCAGATTATCCATCCATGAGTACTGAATACCAGTTTAAGCCCCATGAACGACCATTCATGCTTGGCTCGCCTGCCACCCCTGATCACCCTGTGCGCCGTAAAGTATTTTATTTACTGATTGGTATTTTTATCGGCTTAACTGCCAGCTTTCAGAATGGTCTATTGGTCGCGAATCTCACTCAAATCCAAGGTGAAATGGGCTTAACACCAGTAGAAGGTGGCTGGATATCAGTCGCTTACAATATGACCAATGCTTGTGTCACGGTGCTGCTGTACAAAATTCGTCAGCAATTTGGTATGTCGCTATTTAGCAAAATCACTCTTTTCTTTTTGTTGGCAGCCACCAGTATGCAGTGGTTGGTCAGTAGTAATCTACTCAGTACGACGATTGGGGTTAGCATTGAGCCTTATTATTTAGAACTGCTCGCCCGTGGCTTTAGTGGTGTGGTGGCTAGTGCGATGACGGTATTGTCTATTTTTTATTGTCTACAAGGCATGCCAACTGCTCGGCGTATCAGCGGACTGATACTGGGCTTTGGCTTGGTACAGTTTGGCATTCCACTGTCACGGATTATCTCGCCTTATTTAGCCGTTGATGGTCAGCTTGAAGGTTTATTTTTATTTCAAGTGGGATTATCGCTGATTTGCTTTGGGCTTATTAACATTCTTGAGCTACCACCGGGCAACACGGAAAAGGTCTTTGAAAAACTTGATTTGGTGAGTTTTGGCTTTTTTGCCAGTGGTCTTGCCGCCCTATCCGTATTTTTAGTACAAGGTAGAATTCAATGGTGGACAATGCCTTGGCTTAGCTATCCACTGATTATTGCCGTCGTGACTATCTCGATTGCTTTATGGATTGAGACGCACCGCAAAAACCCTATGTTACAAGTGCGCTGGATGCGTAGTCGCACCATTATTGCCTTTATGATTACTGGTGCCGTCATGCGTATTTTGCTGTCTGAGCAAAGTGTGGGCGCCGCAGGATTATTAGCAAACCTTGGTTATGGTAATGACCAGCTGATTGTTTTTTATGCCATCATCTTGGTGGCTAGCATACTGGCATTAGTGATTAGCATTTTTACCACCAAGGCGACGGATCTGCGCCGACCAGTGATTTTTGCGGTTGCATTGATTGCGATTGGTGCATGGGTAGATACGGGTGTGTCGCTAAACTCTGCCCCTTATATGTTCTATTTCAGTCAGTTTATAATCGCTTTTGCTGCCGTTTACTTTATGGGACCAATGGTATTTGAAGGTATGTTTCGCGCCATTGCTAACGGACCTGCCTATATTATTAGCTTTTCGGTTATTTTTGGTATTTCACAAACGGTCGGTGGTTTGGCAGGCGCGGCAGGTATTCAAGCATTTACCACCATTCGTACTCAGATGCATTATGCCGATATGGTCAGTTCAATGAATACCACTGATCCTGCTACGATGACCCAAATGCTACAGGGTGTGCAACGTCAAGCCACGGTCGCCGCTTATGACGATTTATTCTTTTTGATGGCGGTGAGCGCCACTATCACTGCGCTATATTTATTGATGATTTATTTTTATTACCTTTATCATAAACGCAATCCACTTGGTAAAGAACTTGCCGCATTGGCAGAAATGATGGGCAAAAAATAACAGGTGACAATAATATCGATTTTTTGCTGTTACCTTTTCTTCTTATGCTAATTACTATATTTTAAAAAGTTATCCACTATGTTTACCAATCTCATTAGGAGCGCATCATGAGCGAAGACAAGTTAAATGATCTTGATGACCATAATCAAGACACCGCTCAAGATGCCACCCAAAATACTGCTGAAAACAATCAGACATCATCCAAGGCAGCAGCAATAGAGATGCCTCTAAGCCAATCAAAAAACGATGATACTGCGTCCGTAGCGAAAAAAGAGGACTCGATAATAACGTCCGTTGCTGATGCTGATGAAACGCCAATGCCGCCAAAAGAGCCTATTCCTGACGCTACAGGTTGGTCGCCTAAAAAGAAATCTTATTTTAACCTAGGCTTATTGATTGCACTAATCATTATTGGCGTCCTTTTGATTCTTTATGCGTGGAAGCTACCGCCCTTTACGCCTACGGTTCAGCAGACTAATAATGCCTTTGTAAAAGGTCAAACAACGATTATCAGCCCGCAAGTTTCTGGCTATGTCACAGAAGTGGCAGTGCAAGATTTTGAAAATGTACAAGCGGGTGATTTGTTGGTTAAGATAGACGACCGTGCCTTTTTGCAGCAGCTCGAACAAGCACAAGCCAATATCGAAGTCGCTATGACCGACCGCTCAAGCAATGCGCAAGATACGGGCACCAGTCAGGCGCAAATCGAAGCACGTAAAGCGGACTTATATAGTGCCAAAGTTAGCGTTGATAGTGCACGCGAAGACGTCAAGCGCTATCAAGGACTTGATGCCATTGGTGCTGTGTCCAAAGCAGAAGTTGCTCATGCCCAAGCTCAGCTCGCTCAAGCACAAGCTGGCGTTCAGCAAGCAGAAGCCAATTTACAAGTCGCCCTTGAGGCTAGCAAAAAAACCAGTGGTAGCCGCTCATCACTCGATGCCAATATTAAAAATGCAGAAGCAGTTGCTAAGCAAGCAAAGATTAATTTAGACAATACGATTATTACTGCTCCTGAATCAGGACAACTGAGTCAAGTCAGCGTCAAAGCTGGGCAATATGTCAGCGCGGGCACACAGCTCATGTATGTGGTTCCAAAAGGCGTGTGGATTATCGCCAACTTTAAAGAAACCCAAGTGGCAAATATGGCTGTCGGTGAGCCTGCAACTATTCATGTGGATGCGCTAGGCGGCGCTACGTTTCGAGGTCATGTCAGCAATATCTCGCCAGCGACTGGCAGTGAATTTAGCGCGGGCGCGGCAAACCCTGCGACTGGCAACTATATTAAAATCGCTCAGCGTATTCCGGTACGAATAGATTTAGAGCAAGGACAACCTGAGCTTGCGCAATTGCGCCCCGGTATGTCGGTGTCGGTCGATGTCGACACCCAAAAAAATAAAAAGTAAGGGGATATCTGCAACTCGGCCTTTCTCTTATTTAAATGGTAAGACTTGAGCAAGGAAATCTTCATACTATCAATCAATTGTTATGCTGCTTACACCTACAGTCAATTTATGATGAATTTATTATATGAAAGGAACAATAATGCGGCATAAAATGATAGGGTTAAGCACTTTACTAATTTTATCAGGGTGCATAAAAAATCATAAAAATACGGAAGTTCAATTGGTCGAATTTAAACGGACATCATCATATTATGAAATAACTTTTTTATCAGAAGCTAATTTTTCAATACGTGAATCAACTAGAAATACAGGGAGTTATATACATTGTATCAACGATAAACGAATCTATGATGATAAATACATTCCTGACTACTCTTCGAATAATTATTTGAGCGGCAATATTCCTAAAAAAACCAAACCTACTGCTGACACACTTTCAGATCAATACATCTATAGCATCAAACTTGATTCTTCAACATACTTAGAGAACGACAAAACTTTATATTGCCGTATATTTACAGGAAACTTCCCAGGAAAGCTAAAAAAGTCGCAAGTACTCGAGCTTATACCATAAAGCTTTTAATAAAATTAGGTGCTGTTGCTGTTTAGAGCAGCAACAGCACCTAAGAAATCACTCTCTGCTTATATCTAAATAATAAGTAGCAAATATGTTTAAGGCAAAAGGCGCTTGGTAGTCCAGCTTTCACCATTGTCTTTAGTATAGACAATACGGTCATGCATACGGTTGGCACGACCTTGCCAAAACTCAATCTCATGAATGGTAATCTCGTAACCACCCCAAAACTCTGGTGTTGGCACTTGGCTATCTTCTGGATACTGATTTTGCAGCTCATCAAACTTGGTTTGCATCACCTCACGATCAGCAACTTCGCCACTTTGAGGCTGACTGACCCACGCACCCACTTGACTGTCGTGAGGACGCTTTTGAAAGTAAGCAGCTGACTTATTAGCATCGATTTTAGCAATACTGCCACTAATACGTACTTGACGCTCCAGCTCATGCCAAAAGAATAGCGCTTCGACATTCGGGTTTTCGGCAATATCTTGACCTTTAGCGCTTTCATAGTTGGTATAAAACACCACACCATTTTCAGTAATCTCACGCATAAGTACGATGCGCACGCTAGGTTTATTATCAGCACCGCACGTCGCTAGACTCATCGCATAAGGCTCTTGCACCTTTTGTGCTATTGCCTCATTCATCCATTCTTTTAGTAGCTCAAATGGAGAGTCTGGGACGGACTGTTGATCAAGCTCACCTTTTTCGTATGACAAACGCTGATCGGTAAAATCCATGCTCATAAAATATTCCTTATTTTAATATAACTATATTATGACTTTAACCCAATATTGCTTTGATATGGTCAGCCAAATCATTTGCCAATACATCACATTCTATTTCATCATCCGACTCAACCATCACACGTATCATAGGCTCTGTACCTGACTGTCGAATGAGCAGACGACCACGACCCTCTAAAGTGGCCTGTGCTTTTGCAAAAGCAGCAACCAGCTCTTCATGTTCAAACGGATCTTGCATTTTACTTAAGCGTACATTGACCAGTTTTTGTGGCAATTTTTCAAAGCCTTCGGTCAAATCACTGAGCGCTTTACCACGTGCTTCCATCACCGCAAGCACTTGCAAGCCGGCGATAATTGCATCACCCGTACGACTCTTATCTAAACATAGAATATGACCCGATGGTTCGCCGCCCAGTATCCAGCCATTCGCTTCAAGCTCATGCATCACATAACGATCGCCTACTTTTGCACGAGTAAATTTAATGTCTGCCGCTTTGAGTGCCAACTCTAAGCCCATGTTACTCATGAGCGTACCAACCACACCTTTCGCCTTAGTCTGACCTTGGGTAGCAAGTACGTATAAAATGCCATCGCCGTCAACCAGATTACCAGCCTCATCAACCATCACAATACGATCACCATCACCGTCTAGTGCGATACCAACATCTGCCTCGTGCTCAATCACTGCTTTCTGTAAGCCTTCAGGATGGGTAGAGCCGCAGTCGGCATTGATATTGATGCCATCAGGCGTATTGTTAATAGCAATCACATTGGCACCCAACTCACGCATGACTCTTGGTGCCACGCTATAGCCTGCACCATTGGCACAATCTACGACGACAGTCAGATGACTCAAGTCGTACTGATAAGGAAAACTGCCTTTACAGAATTCGATATAGCGACCTTTGGCATCATTGATTCGATTGTTTTTCCCTAATTGTGCTGGATCAAGAATAGGCATAATCACATTATTGTCCGCCTCAGAGGCACTCATAATCGCTTTTAGCTTGTCATTAATAGAGTTTTGCATCTCATCAGTCAGCTTTTTGCCATCACCTGAAAACAGTTTGATACCGTTATCATAGTAAGGATTGTGCGACGCTGAAATAACCACCCCAGCATCTGCATTAAAACTACGGGTCAAATGCGCAATCGCTGGTGTGGGTAATGGTCCAAGCATATGCACATCAACACCAGCGGCATTAAACCCTGCTTGCAATGCGCCTTCAATCACATAACCTGATAGCCGCGTATCCTTACCGATGACCACGCTTGGCTTGCGAGCAGGATTGTCATTATTCTCTATCAGCACACGTCCCGTCACATAGCCCAATTTTAAAATAAAGTCTGGTGTGATCGGCGACTCACCGAATTTTCCGCGAATACCATCGGTGCCAAAGTAGCTCATTATGTATGCTCCCAAATCTAAGAGTGAAAACCAGACGAATACGCAAACAATAACGTATAAACAGTCTAAGTAGTTATTATTATAATCCGCTTGTGTATTTTACAAAAAAAACAGCCAACAATAACAAGGCATTGTTGGCTGTTTGTATCTTAAGGTCACTGCAGCCCTGCAAAATAGCTATCGTTGACGTAATGCAGGATTACAAAACACTTTTTAATTCACACGATAGTTCGGTGCTTCTTTGGTGATTTGTACATCATGGACATGCGACTCTTTCATACCCGCCGATGTCACCTTAATGAATTGCGGATTGGTACGCATATCTTCGATAGTCGCAGAGCCAGTATAACCCATTGATGAGCGCAAACCGCCAACCAACTGATTAACAATACCAGCAACTGGACCTTTATAAGGAACTCGGCCTTCGATACCTTCTGGTACTAATTTTTCTACGCCATCTTTAGCATCTTGGAAGTAACGATCTGATGAGCCATTTGAACCTGACATCGCGCCCAAACTACCCATACCGCGGTAAGCTTTGTAGTAACGACCTTGGAACAGCTCAACCTCACCCGGCGCTTCTTCAGTACCCGCCATCAATGAGCCTACCATGATGCACGAAGCACCAGCAGCGATGGCTTTTGCCATATCACCTGAATAGCGAATACCGCCATCAGCAATCAGTGGAATACTGTCTTTTAATGCGCTAGCGACGTTATCGATGGCTGAGATTTGCGGCACACCGATACCAGCGATGATACGCGTAGTGCAGATAGAGCCAGGGCCAATACCGACTTTTACCGCATCAGCGCCTGCATCACGTAGTGCAAGTGCAGCATCCCCTGTTGCGATATTGCCACCGATGACTTGTACGTGTGGATAGTGCTTTTTAATCCAAGATACCTTATCAATCACGCCTTTTGAATGACCATGTGCGGTATCAACCACAATGATATCGACGTCAGCAGCGATTAACGCTTCAACACGCGCTTGGGTATCTGCACCAGTACCAACAGCAGCACCAACACGCAGACGACCTTGCTCATCCTTACAAGCATTTGGATTGTTTTCAGCTTTTGCAAAATCATTAACCGTAATCAAACCACGTAAGCGGAAATGATCGTCGATAACGATGACTTTTTCAATACGGTGTTCATGTAGCAGACGCTTGATGTTTTCGTTGCTTTCACCTTCATGTACTGTCACCAACTGATCTTTTGGCGTCATGATTTTACTAACTGGCAAAGACAGATTGGTTTCAAAGCGCCAATCTCTGTGAGTCACAATACCCACGACATTATCAGTGCCTCTTTCTACCACAGGTACGCCTGAGATATTATTATCTTGCGTCAGCTGTAGCAGATCACCAATCGTCATCTCTGGATGCACAGTAATCGGATCTACAACCGTACCTGCTTCAAATTTTTTGACGCGGCGTACTTGTGTGGCTTGCTTAGCGATATCCATGCTCTTGTGCAAGATACCCATACCGCCTAGCTGTGCCATCGTAATGGCCATTTCAGATTCGGTCACGGTATCCATCGCGGCGGAAATCAGCGGTAGATTCAGCGTGATATTTTTGGTCAAACGGGTGGTCAGATCGGCAGTTTTTGGCAAGACTTCAGAATAAGCTGGCAACAATAAAACGTCATCAAAGGTTAAGGCTTCATCGACAATTCGCAACATACAGACCCCTAGTGGTGGTTATTTTGATGGGTGGGATATTTTTGGCATTAAGACAATCAACCAAAATCAACGATATGACTTTATGAAGCTAAAGTCTTAAAATTAAAGACCTTGTATCACAAAGTTTTAGATAATCAGCAATGAGCCAGCCGGTGTTTGTGATTAAACAAACAGAGACACTCGAAAATTGCAATTGATTGATGCTAATAAGTTTGCACAAATATAGCGCGCCCCTACTCTTAATCGCTCATTTATCCCTTAAAAATAACGCCATATTATAACAAATAATCAGACAAATCGCATGCTATATTTGTCAGCTTATTTTGCTAGCGCTTGTCTATCGATATCGACGTCCGTAAAGACCAGCTGTTTAAAAGCATAGAAAATATACTCAATCGTCGGTTACTGGTCTTTACCCTTCAATATTAAACGTTCAGCAGGCAGATAAGCTTTTTGTTTGCTATATAGATAATTCAGCATCTGCTCACGTATCTCACAGGCCAGTGTCCATGCTTCTATGGGACCTACCGCTGAAACAGCGCCGCGCAGGTGAATAATATTGGCAGTCACCTCAACGACAAACATTTCAGGCTCAGTTTTGTTGTCCCAAAGCTTATTGTCTTTAACCGCCGATATAAATTGCTGGCGAATGGCATCAATATCTGCACCATAATCGACATATAAAAACACAGGACAGGTCTGATGTACTTCTGTATGTGACCAGTTTTCTACCGTTTCGGTGATCAATTCGCGCATCGGCACGATCAATCGACGTTCATCCCATGTTTTGAGTACCGCATACGTATAACGCAGGTCTTCAACGGTACTAAAGTTGCCATCCATTATCACACTGTCGCCAATCCGTACCGGCTGGGTCACGGCCACCTGTACCCCAGCAATGATGTTACCCAGTATCGGCTGCGCGGCAATTCCGATGACCACGCCTGCGATACCAGCCGAGGTCAATAGCGTTTTGCCAAGGCCTTCCATGTTGGCAAATTCACTGAGACCAATCCAAATACTGCCCAAAATCATGACAAAAATAAAGACGCGGCGAAATATCGATACATAAGTACGGCGACGGCGCTCTTTATCAAAGTGCTCTTCAGCCAGATTTTCAATTTGTAGGCTTTGATAGCGATTAGCAAAAAAGTTAATAACGCGAATGCCAAGCCATAAGGTGCTAAATACTAGCCCAATCCAGATAAGCGGACGAGTCGATGAAGCTACCGCATCCAAATAAGGAAAGCCGCCTGACACTAAAGTAAAGACGAGCAAAAAACTGATGGTAAAAGTCAACGGCACGGTCAGCTTATTAACCAAATCTGCCACGCCATTAGTACTACCAACATAATTGCTGTATTTTTCATCGTCGATATAACGGCTGATGATTTTTTCCGTGCCTTTACTGAGTAACCACCCTACTCCCATGGTCACTAAGAAAAACAGTGCTAATGCCAAAAACTCCCATAGTGCAATACTAAAAATCTTAAGTTTTAACCATCCAGGTAAATAACGCTCAAATTCCGCTGGATGATATTGCTCATAGAGATTGTCAATATTATCAACTGTCTGTGCAGAAAACACCCAAATAGGCGCAGCCTCACCAACCCGTACTCGTTGCAAATAAATGGGGACACGGCGCTCACGATAGTCGATATAGCCTAGCTGAATCGAACGTCTAGGGATGCCCATGATACTACTGGTATTGCCAAGTGGCGGCTCGATTAAACCATCTGGGCGATCTGGCAGATCATCAAAAACATAAAGCTCTTTTTCCGTTAACAAAAAATCCAACCGTTTTGATAACTCAAGCGCGTGGTTACGCTGAATTTTCTGATCGATTAAATTCATGTTAAGTGCATAAGCGGCCAAGTCGTATTGTTGCTTCATGACCGCTGATTGAAAAAATTCTAAAGTCGCCAGTGGCGTGGTTAAATTTGGCGGCTCCGATAATGGCGGCAAGCCTACATTGAGCTTGTCTAGCAAATAATAACTTTCATTGTATTCACCCGTCAGTCCAGAATCGCCCTGCAAATTACCCGCTTGCTCTACTACATTGCGCTCGGTAGGATCAAATATCTCTTCTGCAACGCCAGAGATGCTGAGGCTTTCGTCTTTAATTGTATTGATTTTTTGAGTGGCATATTCAGCCAGATTATCGGGCTTGCTAATTGAAGTTGATGACGAGATGGACTGCTCATCCGCAGCTTGTTTGCTATCGCTAGTGCTTGCGGCATTAGCGGGTGCAAACACAGCACTCATGCTGACTATAAAAAAAACCAATAGTAATGACAAAGTACTGGCGCGCACATTCCAACGCTGGGCGTTAGGATAGTGGTCACTGTCGGTATCAATTGCTATACGATGACCGCCAACAATGCTTTTTTTGAGAATATTCATATTTTAAAAGCCATTAATTCACTTGATGTTTGCATCTCTTGAAGCTTGCCTACAAAGCTTATTCTTACATATATTACATAGCCAATTTAGCTTGATCTTTCTTGTTTGACTGCAATTTGTCTTGTTCTTAGCACCATTTTTAGAATGATGATACGCCCTAGTTTAGTCTATAAAAAAAGCCAGCTCAAAGCTGACTTAGTTTATGACTATCTATATGGGTGTTCTGTAACATGATTGCCTTAAGCACGGCGCCATGTCGTGCCAGCACGGCTGTCTTCAAGCTCAATACCAGCATCTTTTAATTGCTCACGTATCTCATCAGCACGCGCAAAGTTTTTATTGGTTTTGGCATCCGCACGCTCAATGATTAAACCATCGATAGTGTCATCGGTTAACCCATCATCTGCCTGTTCACCAATTATTGCTTGCAAAAACTGTTGAACTGGCTGCTGTAAAATATTGAGTACCTGTGCCAACGCTTTGAGCTGCTCTGCTAATTGCCATGCAGTGTCTACCTCTTCGGCTTTAATGGCTTTATTAATGTCGCGCGCCAGCCCAAACAGTACACTGATCGCCGTTGAACTATTAAAATCATCGTTCATGGCTTTGATAAAGTCTTGTCCGGCACTGCTACTATAAGCATCATTTATCAGCGTATCACTGACTACGAGCGTCTGCCCTTTTTGTTGTTCGGCCAATTTTAATGCATTATATAGCCTGCTTAGGCTATTATGTGCTTCATCCAATGCGTTGTCAGAAAAATTGACTTGGCTGCGATAATGGCTTGATAATAAGAAAAAGCGCACCGTTTCAGGTAGGTATTTTGCTATCACATCGCGAATGGTTGAAAAGTTCGCTAATGACTTAGACATTTTTTCGCCATCGACATTAATGAAACCGACATGCATCCAGTTACGCGCGTATTCACAGCCAGTCGCGGCTTCAGACTGCGCTATCTCGTTTTCGTGATGCGGAAACTGTAAGTCGTGACCACCGCCATGAATATCAAAGGTACTACCCAAGCACTTGGTCGACATCGCTGAGCATTCGATATGCCAACCTGGACGCCCCTGTCCCCATGGTGACGCCCATTGCGGCTCATCAGGTTTCGCGGCTTTCCACAGGACAAAGTCAAACGGATTTCGTTTGTCATTTTCGACATCGACGCGTGAACCTGCTTGCATCTCATCGAGATTACGCTTAGACAATTTACCATAATCTGCAAAATTATCGACGGCATAGTAGACATCACCATTGTCGCCTGTGTACGCATAATTACCTGTAACCAGCGTCTCAATCATGTGTTGCATGTCATCAATATGGTCAGTCGCCCGCGGCTCAGCATCAGGTGCCAAGCAACCAAGTGCTGCGAAATCTTCGTGCATGGCTTCAATAAAACGCTGCGTTAACGTACCTATCTCTTCGCCATTCTCGGCGGCGCGCGCGATGATTTTGTCATCAATATCGGTGATATTGCGCACATAATTAACGTCATAGCCTAACTGAGCCAACCAGCGCACTACCATGTCAAAACCAACCATCACCCGCGCATGCCCAATATGACAATAATCATAAACGGTCATACCGCACACATACATGCCTACTTGCCCTGATTTGAGTGGTACGAACTGACGTTTTCCGCCAGTCAGTGAGTCATGAATAGCAAGCTGAGACATCGCATCGGCAAGTGGTGTGGTCATGGTTAAAAAGCCTTTTAATATAAATGGAATAGATAAAATAAAAACAAAGATATAATCAATGTTTGGATATTAAACAGTACTGACTATGGTCGTTATAACTGTAAAAATAGCGGCAACATAAAACCTAACCCATTATCTTAGCGAAAACAGCCATAAAATACTACAATGAGCCCGCAACTAACCTCATTCAATCATAAAAAACTGTTAAGGATTTAGATATGGGCAATCGTTTAAGCAAAATATATACGCGTACTGGAGATGACGGTAGCACTGGCATGGCAGACGGCAGCCGCGTCAGCAAAGCAGACAATCTATTTAGCGTAATGGGTGATATCGACGAGCTTAACTCACACATTGGTCTGGTACGTGCTCAGTTACAGCATAATAAAGGACAGTCTATAGAGAAGGAATTTTCTCAAGCGTTAGTCATCATTCAGCATTTATTGTTTAATATCGGTGGTGAGCTGGCTATGCCAGAATATGAAGGCGTCAATGCCACTCACATTACATGGTTAGAACAGCAAATTGATGTGATGAATACGACCTTGCCGCCGCTAAAAGATTTTATCTTGCCCACAGGTTCGGTATTGGTCAGCCAACTACACGTTGCACGTACGATCTGTCGCCGTGCAGAGCGCCAAGCAGTGCTATTACAGCAAGAGCGTCCACAAGCGATTCGCAGTACGGCCGTGAGCTTTATCAATCGCTTATCGGATTGGTTGTTTGTCGCTGCTCGCTTTTGTACAGATCCCAATAAAGTCTCTGAAGTCTTATGGGACAGTCAGGTATTACAAAAATTCGCTGATAAAAAATAATTGCGCAGGACTACTTCAGTGGACTAAAACGCTAAAAGCAGACCCTAGAATTAAGGTTTAGCATAAAATATAAAAAAGCCCGCAACCTTAACACTGCGGGCTTTTTACTGACTAAGCGATACTATTCAGTAACGAAAATATGGTTCGAGAACAGCTTAAATCTTACTAATTAGTAAGTAGCGCTGTCATCTTCAATAATAACCATATCGATACTTTCATCTTTAGGTACTGATTTCGGTACAGCGGATGTGACTGGGGTTTTAACCTCAGGAGTGGCTGACGCGCTGCTATCCGTATTACTACTGCTTGGATTGTTAATAGTCGGCGGCGTGGCAGGCTGAGTAGGACGAATCGGCTCAACTGGCTTGACTACTTGAGGCTGACGAACGGGTGCTGACTGACTGTCATCGTTTTGTGCTGCACGGCGCTCTGCGCTACGTTGGGCACGCTGCTCATCCATCGCTGATTTAAATACAGAACCTGCCATCACATCGGCGACCACAGTAATCAATGCTGGCTGCCCAGCAATACGTGTGCGTACTTGACCGCCTTGAGTACCAACGACATAGGTAAAGGCATCATCAACCAACATGTTATTGTTGATACGAATGTTATTTTGCGCTAAGCGTGATTGTAGGCTCGGTAGATTGTTGGCTGCTTGTATTTGACTGGCTTGATACAAATCTTCGCTTGGTAACGTCATGCTCACGCTTGCCTGACAAGTCGTCATACCATTGTCATTGGCTGCTTGTAATACTGCAGCATTTTGTACATCAATCACAATGCCGTTGGTTTTATTAGTGATAGCGCCGCTAGCGAGACTGATCTCTGCATCATTTGCGTAGTTGGTAGCCAGCGTTTGTGCTTGTTGATTGAGCGTGTTTTTTAGAGCCGTTTTGAGACGATCTTGTACCATTGGGTCATCACAGCTCACCGCAGTAGCTGCGGTGTTTTCAGTAGACGCAGGCTCTTGCTCTGTGAGCTCTGCCGTCTCAGTGGAATCTTCCTTCTCTGAGCGATCACAGCCAGCAAGCGCTAAACCACATACCATGCCAATACCAGCCACTTTATACCACTTGCTCACGTTTTTATTTGCTACGCTCATATTTCTTTTGCTCCCAATTTACTAATACGTACCGCCACTGATGGACAGTGATTGATGTTCAAACCGCAACCCTAGCTGCCCTAGGTTTGAAAACCAGATTATTATACGGTGTTTAAATAAAATGTTCATTAGTGTAGCCCATGGATATACAAATAACGCCCCTCATTATAGGTAAAACCTGTATTTAGTTGCAAAAACATAACAAATACATACTTATGAATTCGCTATAAATACGCTTTTAGACTACCGCGATCAACTAGGGTCTGTTGAATGTCTGACAGACAGTAAACCTATTCTAAGATTTCGCTCAGCTCATATCTATAAAGTTTTTGGATAAAAGGAACCACATAGTAATATTGCTCTATCGAGCAAATTTTATTAGACGCTGTTGTTTTAGCACTATATGATTGCGCGTATCACTAACCAACCATATAAATTATGATAAATTTCGAAAACACGCTTTTATTGGGTCATCGCGGTGCGCGCGGCGAAGCATTAGAAAATACCTTTTCAGGCTTTGAGTACGCTCAACGTCTTAACATTCAGGGTCTAGCAGGGGTTGAGTTTGATGTACAACTGAGTGCGGATGGTCATTTAATCGTGTTTCATGATGACACGCTGCAACGCATGTGTGGTCAGCAAGCACGTGTTGATCAGTTAAATCTTACTGAGCTTCAACGCCATTCGCAGTTTGGTCATCAGATTATGACATTAGGGCAGGTAGCACCGTTGCTAACTGGCTTTACTGATATTGAACTGGAGATTAAAACGCATGACCGTACTGATTATGCTAAATTGGTACAAGCATTGGCACGCAACCTCATCGATAGCCCACTTGCCAAACTACCCATTGTGCTGACCAGTTTCGATGTAGAGCTACATGTTCGCTTACAACGTCATCCATTACTAAAGCCTATCTCTCGCGGCTTGCTCATTCGCACACCTGAAGTCTTAATGACTGCGCCGAATACCGCCTTGCAACTTGGCTGTATTCAGCTAGGTATCCACTATCCGCTTATTAGTCGAGCAGTCATTGAACATAGCCACCGTTATGGCTTGCCAGTGAGTGCGTGGACGGTCAATGATATTGACACGATTAAACAGCTGATCGCGTGGCAAGCTGACGTCATCATCACTGATTTTCCGAGTTATTTACTGCTGGGTTAATAAGCATCGCCTTTATTTGATTTATTTAAAATCATCTACATATCTACGGTGTTACTTACACTTCTCCTCAATGCCTGATAAGTCATCCATTATTTTCGTTAATACATTCCATAATCAATACAAGTTATTGTTATTTAGCAATATTTTTACAGTGTATAACTGTTCACTTTATTGATTTTTTAAGGTATCATATAGGCTTAAATTAATACCGTTAGGGATATTATATGATTGCAAAAAAAGCACTTGGCTTACCGCTTAAAGGCTTACGTTTCGCTATCAAATCTGGTGATACGCTTATCAAAGCCGCCAGCACTCAAGCCACACGTTTTAAGACACGTTTTGACGAGAGTAAAACTGCAAGCTCGCTTAATGAGCAGCCTGTTGCCAAACGCAACTACGCTCATGCTGCGGGAGAGCAAGATGTCGCTACTAAAGAAGACAGCATTGATATGCGCGAGTTTGAGTTTACAAAAGCGCCGATCAATTGGATTCCAGCAACTATCTTGGTAGCCACACCTATTGCTGCTGCGATCATTACACCATGGTATTTGTTTACTCATGATGTTAGCGCGCCAGTTTGGGGCGTATTTGGTGCCTTTATGGTATGGACAGGTATCAGTATTACGGCGGGTTACCATCGCCTGCTATCGCATCGTGCTTATAAAGCGCACCCGATCGTCAAAAACTTTTTATTGCTAGGTTCCACCTTTGCCGTACAAGGTTCAGCGTTTGATTGGGTTTCTGGTCACCGTACGCATCATCGTCATGTCGATGACCGCTTAGAAGACCCGTACTCAGCAAAGCGTGGCTTTTTCTTTAGTCATATGGGCTGGATGCTACGCAATTATCCTAGCGGTAAATTTGACTATAAAAATATCCCTGACCTAACCAAAGATAGAACGCTGCAAATTCAGCATAAATATTACGGTTTATGGGTTGCGGCATTAAACATCGGTGTGGTCGCTGCGATCGGTTGGTTATTGGGTGATGTTTGGGGTACTTTGGTCATCGTAGGCTTACTACGTCTAGTACTGACGCACCACTTTACCTTCTTTATTAACTCGCTATGTCATATGTTTGGCACGCGTCCTTATACGGATACCAATACTGCTCGCGATAACTTCTTCTTAGCTATCTTTACGTGGGGTGAGGGTTATCATAACTACCATCACTTCTTCCAATACGACTATCGTAACGGGGTAAAATGGTGGCAGTATGATCCTACTAAATGGTTGATTGCTGGCCTATCAAAGCTGGGCTTAACCAGTGAGCTACGTACCGTTGATGACACCACTATCAAGCATGCAGAAGTACAAATGCAATTTAAAGCGGCTCAGCAGCAGATTGATACGGCAGCAGTGGGCGGCATTGATCTTCCTCATGCGATGAAGAGCTTCCAAGATCGTATTAAGTTTGAATATGATGCCTTTATGCAGACTGTTGAAGAATGGCAAGCTCTCAAAGCTAAAACGATTGAGCTGAAAAAAACAGAATATGCCGATCGCTTGCATGAAGTGGAAGATGAGCTAAAGCACGACTATGCCAAAATTGAACAAAAAATTCTTGAGCATAATAGCAATTTGAAAACTGCGTTTCGCTCTATCGGCATCAGTAAAAAAGCGGCATAATCGCTGATTATTAAACTGTATTTTATTACCTTTGTGATGAACGATAATTGTAAAGCTTCTCCTTCCCTCTATCTGTAGCAGATAGAGGGATTTTTTTGCTCATCCTTTATAGCTCGTGTCGAACATTGATTTATAGAAATCAAAAGGACAAGTGGAAGCAATATCTTTGTTTGATAGGCTAAATGCATTCAATATTACTCATGGTTTTTGGGTGCGCTATTACAAGAGATGGACAGAGTGAAATGATGTAATATCAAGGCTATGCTATAGTGCTTTTATTGCCCCTACACTTTACTTATACTTCAAAAGCAGGAACGGCTTGTATGCGCTATCAAAATACCTATGTCAATCTAGACACTCGCCTTTATCATGAGCAACCGCCGACGCCGCTGGACAATCCACGTGCTGGACACTTCAACATGCAAGTTGCGCAACAGTTAGGCTGGACAGATGATGAAGATTTAATGACACATTGGGTAGAGATACTCGGTGGTCAATACATGCCAGCGGATTTTAAGCCATTGGCCATGGTTTATGCGGGTCACCAATTTGGGCAATGGGCAGGTCAATTGGGTGATGGGCGCGGCTTGCTGATGGCACAAGTGCTCGATAACAATAATCAATTGCAAGACTTGCACCTTAAGGGTATTGGTCTGACGCCTTATTCGCGGATGGGTGATGGGCGTGCTGTCTTGCGCAGCACTATTCGCGAGTATTTATGTGGTCATGCTCTTACACAATTAGGTGTTCCTTCCTCTAATGCTTTGGGATTTGTTGTCTCCGATACCAGAGTGCGCCGTGAGCGCATGGAAGCAGGTGCGGCATTGATGCGCGTGGCTGATAGTCACATTCGCTTAGGTCATATCGAGTGGATTGCCAGCTTTGCTCCTGATTTACTCGCTGAGTTCACTGATTATATGATCGACACTTATTATCCAGAGTGCCGTGATAGTGACGCTCCCATACTGACATTTTTAACCACGGTGGTTGAGCGAACCGCACGAATGATCGCTGATTGGCAACTGATTGGCTTTGCTCATGGGGTAATGAATACTGACAACCTCTCTATCACTGGTAGCACCTTAGACTTTGGTCCATTTGGCTTTATGGAGCGTTTTAATCCTGCTTGGATCAACAACCACTCTGATCATACTGGTCGCTACGCTTATCAGAATCAACCTGCTATTGGTCACTGGAATCTCAATGCTTGGCTGCCACATTTTATGCGCTTAGAGGGCGTAACACGTGAGGCGTTAGCAGACTGTCTAGCGCCTTATGAAGCCACATTTATGCAGCACTATCAGCAAGGGCTTTGTTGTAAGCTTGGGCTGCCGCATGCAAAAGAGAGCTTAACCTTAGCTTTCGAATGGCTAACCTTACTAGAAGACAACTTGCTGGACTATACCAATAGCTTCCGTGCGCTACTCGGTTTGGTCGCGCCGAATGAGCACCATTATGAAGAGCAGCTATTGTCAACCATGACAAATGAGCTTAGCGATGATGCCCAACAAGTCTGGCAAGATTGGTCGACTCGTTATATGGCGCAAATACAGCAGCTGCCACTTGAGCAAGTTATCGATGATATGCAGCACAATAATCCTGTTTATGTACTGCGTAATAGTATGGCGCAGCGTGCCATTACGGCAGCAGAACAAGGACAGTTCGAAGAAGTGAGTCGAGTATTCGATTTACTGGCTAACCCTTATCAGGTACAAGCAATCGCTACCCTTCTCGACACGATGCCGCCTACCCCACATGCGCCGCAAATGCCGATTAGTTGCTCGTCTTAATGATATGTTATTAAACTGCTATTCTGTAATATTTTGAAACATTATGAGATTAAGGTTGATATTTAACCCTATTTTTTGGCATTATTAATTGGCTAAATAATGAATATCATTTTACTATATTATTCTCGCCGTTCACGGCAGCTGACTAGGCAGTGAATTGGCAATAGTGCTAGAATAACTATTCTACTAGATTACTTTTTTGGCTCAATGCTTAATCGCTAATCCTGACACTTTGAATTATTAACTGTTTAGCGTCACGTTGCCCTTAGAGGATTATTATTCCATGATTTTTTGAGGGTAAAACGTTATTTTTATCTCCATTTACTTCATTCCAATTTATTCTAACCATGGCAATTATTATGAATGACGATACCACTTTGAATACGGATAACCTTAGTACAGAAAAAGAGCAGTTTGAACAAGCTGCCTTACATTATCATGAGTTCCCACGTCCAGGCAAAATCTCTGTCACCCCTATTAAGCAGTTGGCAAACCAACGTGACTTAGCACTTGCCTATTCACCAGGTGTGGCAGTTCCTTGTCTTGAGATTCAAAGAGATCCGACGTTAGCGGCTAAATATACCGCCCGTAGCAACTTGGTTGGTGTTATCACCAACGGTACAGCGGTACTGGGTCTAGGTAATATCGGGCCATTGGCATCGAAGCCTGTAATGGAAGGTAAAGGGGTTCTATTCAAAAAATTCGCAGGTATCGATGTTTTTGATATTGAAATTGCACAAAATGATCCAGACAAATTCATCGAAGCTGTTGCCTCTCTTGAGCCTACTTTCGGTGGCATCAATCTAGAAGACATCAAAGCACCAGAATGTTTCAAAATTGAGCGTGAATTACGTAAGCGCATGAACATTCCAGTATTTCACGATGACCAACATGGTACGTCAATCATTGTTGCAGCAGCGATGCTCAACGCGCTATTGATTACTGGCAAAAAAATCGAAGAGATTAAAATCGTCTGTTCAGGTGCTGGTGCCGCCGCCATTTCTTGTTTAGATATTATTTGCGCACTTGGGGTGAACAAAAATAATATCTTTGTTTCAGATTCACGCGGTATCATTACAACTATCCGTGAAAATCTTGACGAAACCAAACAGCGCTATGCGCGTGAGACGACTGCGACCACTATCGACGAAGTGATGGATGATGTCGATATGTTCCTTGGTCTATCGATGCCTGGTACGTTATCTGAAGATATGGTTCGCCGTATGGCAAAAGACCCTATCGTCTTTGCACTTGCTAACCCAACGCCTGAGATCATGCCAGAATTGGCGCACGCTGTACGTCCAGATGTCATCATGGCAACGGGTCGCTCAGACTATCCAAACCAAGTAAACAACGCTTTATGCTTCCCTTATATCTTCCGCGGCGCATTAGATGTTGGTGCCACGACTGTTAACGAAGAGATGAAAGTCGCTTGCGTAAGAGCCATCGCTGCGATGGCACACGTTGAAGCAACGCCGACCACCAGCGCTAGAAACATCGAAAAAATGCAAAGTTTCGGTCGTGATTACCTGATTCCAGGGCCTTTAGAGCCAAACCTAATCATCGAGATCGCGTCTGCGGTCGCTCAAGCTGCGATGGATTCAGGCGTTGCAACCTTACCTATCGCTGATATGCAAGCTTATCGTCAGCGTCTGTCTGAGTTCGTGTATAACTCTGCATTCGTGATGAAACCAATCTTTGCGCGCGCTAAAGCCGATCCAAAACGTATCGTTTACTGTGAAGGTGAAGACAATAATATCTTACTTGCTGTGCAAGTGGTCGTTGATGAAAAGCTAGCACAACCTATTTTAATTGGTCGTCCTTCAGTCATCGAAGCCAATATCGAAAAACTAGGGTTACGTCTAAAAGATGGTGTGAACATCTCTATCGTCAATATCGATGACGATCCTCGTTATAAAGACTACTGGCAGGGTTACTACGAGAAGAACAAACGTCTTGGTGTGAGTATTGAACTTGCTCGTCGTGATGTTCGTCGTAAGACCACATTGATCGGCTCACTATTGGTCGAAAATGGCGCTGCAGATGGCATGGTATGTGGTACGTTTAGCCATTATCAGTTGCACTTAAAATATGTACAAAGCGTTATTGGCAAAAAAGAAGGTGTGAATGACTTCTATGCTATGAATGCGGTACTCATGCAAGATCGTAATATTTTCATCGCCGATACTTATATCCACGAAGATCCAACGGCTGAACAATTGGCTGAAATGACTGTCTTGGCAGTTGATCAGTTACGTCGCTTTGGTATCACACCACGTGTCGCGCTAGTTTCTCACTCTAACTTTGGCGCTTCAAATCGCACCAGTGCTGTAAAAATGCGCAAGGTCTATGAACTGCTGACAGATATGAATGTAGACTTTGAATTCGACGGCGAGATGCAAGGTGACGCCGCGTTGAATGAACATATTCGTTTAAACAACATGCCATCAAGTCCGTTGAAAGGTGCTGCAAATCTGCTCATCTTACCAACACTTGACGCCTCAAATATTGCCTTTAACCTACTCAAGACAGCAACTGGTAGCGCCTCTATTGGTCCTATTTTATTAGGTACTAGCAAACCAGTACATATTCTCACACCATCAGCAACTGCACGTGGTATCGTCAATATGACTGCTCTTTCCGTTACTGAAGCTCAAGATTTGGCGAGCGAAAATCAGTAATATATCCTGCGCTACCTAGTAGTATGTATTATCAAGATGGTCTCTGTTATTCATTTATAGAGACTGTCTGCTATACTAAAACCAGTCAATGCTATTAAATAGCGTTGACTGGTTTTTTTTGCTTGTTATACATTGGCTAAGATGCAACGTAGCCTTATTCAGTATCAGTCATCACTGGCTCAATAAAAATA
>NZ_JBQSXK010000027.1:0-26303 GCF_052378115.1 Psychrobacter sp. AOP30-A2-5
TATCTTAAAGTCTCCTTTACCAACCTATGGGTATACCAATCTATGAATGAAGTATTTGGCGCAACACCTGCATCAGTCCGTATTCGATAGCGTGATGGAGTTGTATGATCCTTTCCTGAACTCAGAAGTAAAATATCGTAGCGCCAATGGTGATGTGGCTCTGGCTATGTGAGAGTAGGTCATCGTCAGTTATCTATTATAGATGGAGCCCCCAACGAATAAACGTTGGGGACTTTTTTTGTTACTAATAACATCCTCAACAATTCTCATTTAATATATTATCAACAAGTGTAGGATTATATATGGTATAACTTCTCCTATAGGATTAATAAACTTTACAATTAATTCCAAATTCATAAAATAATCCTAAACATGTATAGGAAAACTTATGACGCCAATATTTGATCAATATGCAGAGCTATCAGGTTGGTTCGATGGAGAAGATGTTTTTGATTTAAACTTACATTGAGTTGCTTTCTTAAGCGACGGTAATTTCTTTGCGTCGAATTCATTGCAGTGGTTAGGTCCATTTAATAGAGGTTCGCTACTTGATCGCAATGGTAAGCCTGTTTTATGGCTTGATGGGACTACTCCAAGTGGTGCTTTAAAACCATTTACTCCTTTGAGGCCGTTAAAGCCGTTACAACCACTTCGTCCACTGAAACCTTTAAATCTACTTCAACCTCTAAAACCATTAAATCCTTTAGGTGGATGGTCAAAATTAAATTGGAATCAGTGGCTGAATGCTTAGAAAAACTACGTTAATAGATACTTTTTTAATCAGTTATAAATAGTTTCTTTAATAGTTATTTTTTACATTATGATGGTACATATAGAGTGAGAGGGAAAATTGAACGGAATTTATTATAGAAATACGCAAACTAATATACCTAGATGGATAGATAATTTGCATGAAAGAAATGCTCTAGGTTATGCCTACGAAACAGACTCACATTTCGTTCATATTTACGGTAAAAATTATGATTTCAATGTTATTTCTGTCGGTTTGACCGCAATTGAAGGTAAAAGCGGTAGTTTGCGTGATTGGGTAATTAGAGTATTTGGGGCTCAAGATGTAAAACCATTACAATTACCCATTGGTAGTTCTATAGAAAACGTTTGGAGGCCATCCTTATATTATATACAGGACATCCATGACGCTTTGAAAATCAATGCTTTTGAACAACGTTCAGCCGAGCAAGCATTGAGGGTATTGATAGAAAAATTAGATGATTTGTTACTGTACATTGAACCAGATCAAAATGGATTAAAATCTTACGGACATAAATCCAGAGAGCTACTTATTTTGGCATGTACAGAGGTAGAAAACTCATGGGTATCGATTTTCAAAAACTCAGGAATATCACCTCAAAATAATCGAATGTTTACCACAAACGATTATGTAAAATTATTGTCTAAAGCTCGCTTGAATGAATTTCAAATTACTTTCAAAAATTATGATGATCTACGGAATTTTATACCATTTTCTCAATGGGATGTATCTCAACCTACAAAATCCTTAAAATGGTATGACTCTTACAATAAGACGAAACACGATCGCAATTCTTCATTTAACGAAGCAACATTAGAAAATGTTTTAGATGCAGTTTCAGCTAATATAGCTATGTTTTGCGCAAGGTTTAGTCCATTTAGCCTGCTTAATAATAACAATACATTATCTTCTTTAATTAATCAGCATTTTAAAATTAGTCTTATCGCAAGTGATCCATCAACATATTACATACCAAAAATAGAACTTCCTGCTGATACAAGAACAGATTTATTAATCTATGATTGCTATGAGCAAAAACACAATCTTGCTTGGAATATTGTTCCGCTTGTATTGTAAAACTATCTAAAAAGCATCATATTATTTTGAATTTAAACCGTAATATGTATAACTTTAAAACAACTCACCAGTCTCAACCACTTCTTCAAAATCAAATCCTAACTGCTCGTCTTTACGATCTCTCATTTGCTCTATACGCAGCTTACGTCCTGCGATAAGCCTTAGCACATCGCGCTGTTGTTCTGTCGTCATATCATGCCATCGTTGGCGCTCAGGACGACTACGCAGGCAACCGAAGCAATAGCCTTTTTTATTGCTTTGGCAAAGACCAATACATGGATTGGCAATCTCAAACAGCTCAAACTGTTGGTTCATGGCGACTCCATTGCTATTATCGTCATTCCTTTGACTTGCATAAAACTATTATGACAATATTATTATGTCGCAAATACTGACTAATGGTGTGCCGTTTTATTGTTATTATTTTTGTTTGGCGGGTGCTATGCTTAGCGTCACTAGCCTATATAAGATAATCATAACAAAATTAATAAGTGAGATGATACGTGAACTTGATTTATATCCATGGACTGGACAGTGATGCGAACTCTACCAAGGGAATGCTATTAGAAAAATACTGCCAGCATCATCATCCTGATATCAATGTACTGCGTCCCGATTTGAATAAATCGCCACAAGACGTGTTTGATAAACTGATAAGTCTAGTTGAGGAATGGGGCAGCGACTCAAAAGTTGTATTCGTTGGTAGCTCATTGGGTGGCTATTTTCCTACCTTGGTGAGCAATCATACAGGCTGTGCGGCTTTACTATTAAATCCTAGTACTCAGCCACATGTGACATTACAGCGCTTTGCTCATGACTTACTGCTAAATAACGATAGTAATGAAGGTCAAGGCGAAGATGAATTGCCAAAGAATCAAATTCTCTATACGACCACTGGCGGTTGGGATATTACTTCTGCGGATTTGCAATGGTTTGCAGATCATCAGTTATCAGAAATTCATTATCCTAAAAAAATTGCTGTATTTATCAAAGAAGGCGATGAGTTATTAAATCCTGAATTGTCTAAAGCCTTTTATCAACAGCAAGGGAGTACGGTTATTTTACAAGCGGGTGGCGATCATCGGTTTAGTGACTTTGGTGAGCAGTTGCCGATGGTGATAAATATGCTACAAGATTTAGTACGAGCCTAAATTAGTTGACCACTACAAACAGGCGACATTATATGACGTGAGCGATGGACTATTAACCTTAACGTCGCTATTTTTGGTTATAATGGTTGAATAGAATTAATCAGACATGAATCGTTAAGGATGCATTTGTGAGTCAATATAATGCGCAATCGTTAGAAGTTTTAGAAGGGCTTGAGCCAGTACGTCGTCGTCCAGGTATGTATACCGATACCACGCGCCCCAATCATTTGGCGCAAGAGGTTATCGACAACTCAGTTGATGAAGCGTTGGCGGGTTATGCTAAAACCATCAAGGTGCAACTGCATAGTGATGGCTCGTTGTCTGTCGAAGATGATGGGCGTGGTATGCCGACTGATATTCATCCTGAATTTAATCAATCGGGTATTGAGCTGATTTTAACTCGTTTGCATGCCGGTGGGAAGTTTTCGACTTCTAATTATGAAGTGTCAGGCGGTCTGCATGGTGTGGGTATCTCTGTCGTCAATGCGTTATCAACACGTGTTGAGGTGACGGTATGGCGTGATAGTACACAGTTTGATATGGCGTTTGAAAATGGCGCACCAGTTACGCCGTTGACTGAAGCAATCAGCTCAAACAAACGCAAACGTGGTACCAGAGTACATTTTTGGGCAGATGGTCGCTTTTTTGATACGCCTAAATTTAATGTAAAACAGCTCAAGCACAATCTAAAAGCCAAAGCAGTATTGGCCGCTGGATTGACGATTGAATTTGTCGATGATATTAATAATGAAAAGGTGGTTTGGCAGTTTACTGACGGAGTGGTCGAATATCTAAGCGAACAGTTGGATGGTTTAGAAACCTTACCTGAAGCACCGTTTTATTATAATTACGATGCAAAAGCGGGCGAACGTGCTGCTATTACCTTTGCCTTGTCTTGGTTGCCTGATGGTGGCACGCCGATTCAAGAAAGTTATGTGAACCTTATCCCTACGGCTCAGGGCGGTACGCACGTCAATGGTCTGCGCACTGGTATATTAGAGGCATTGCGTGAGTTTTGCGATATTCATAATTTGCTGCCGCGTAGTGTCAAGCTAACGGCAGAAGATGTCTGGGATGGGGTGAACTATATTCTGTCGCTTAAATTTTCTGAACCGCAGTTCTCTGGGCAAACCAAGGAGCGTCTGTCTAGTCGTGAAGCTGCTGGGGCAGTACAGACGTTGGCAAAAGATGCCTTTAGTCTGTGGTTAAATCAGCATGCCGATATGGGTACTCAAATCGCAGAGCTGGCGATTAATAAAGCTGGACGTCGTCTCAAGTCTGCCAAAAAAGTCGCCCGTAAGAAAATCACGCAAGGTCCTGCATTGCCGGGTAAGTTGGCAGACTGTCGTGGTGATTTGCGTGATGGTGCTGAGCTGTTTTTAGTAGAAGGGGATTCTGCGGGTGGTAGCGCCAAGCAAGCACGTGACCGTCATTATCAGGCGATTTTACCGCTGCGTGGTAAGATTTTAAATACGTGGGAAGTGTCTTCTGATACGGTGTTATCGAGCCAAGAGATTCATGATATCGCTATTGCTATCGGTGTCGATCCGGCATCTGACGATTTGTCTGAGCTGCGGTATGACAAGGTATGTATCTTAGCGGATGCGGATTCTGATGGTCTGCATATCGCCACGCTGATTTGCGCCTTATTTGTGAAGCATTTCCCTGCGCTAGTGGATGCGGGTCATTTATTTGTCGCCATGCCGCCGTTATATCGAGTAGACGTGGGCAAAGAGGTGCATTATGCGTTAGATGAGCCTGAGCTTCAGCATATTTTGGCCAATGTGCCGGGCAATAAAAAAGCGCAGATTACCCGTTTTAAAGGCTTGGGTGAAATGAGTGCAGAGCAGTTACGTGAGACGACCATGAACCGTGATACTCGGCGTTTAGTTCAGCTAGATATGGATGACATGGTGTTGACTAATAGCGTGATGGATATGCTGTTGGCTAAAAAACGTGCTGCTGATCGCAAGGTTTGGCTTGAGAATAAAGGCAATTTGGCTGACATATCCTAATGGGCTCGATGGATATGTCCATCAATAGCTATATATTTATATAAGTTTATAAACCGGTAAGCTGGCAAGCAATAAAAGCCTATAAAATTCAATTTAGTTGTATAAGCTTAATGTTATTATGTAGGTATCTTTTATTATGTGGTGCCGTCATGACATCAAAGTTATTTAATCGCTCAAAAGCTGCTGCTTCTCAGTCTGTAAACTCTAAAATATTGCCCAAGCTTAGTAGAAAGCAGCTGGGTATTTTAGTTCCGAAACGCGGTAATAAAATTGCGCCAGTGATTGCCTCAGCTATGCTAAAAGCTGCGGGTTGGCGTACGGTTGGAGAGATTCCAAATATTTCACAAGCTGTAGTTTTAGCGCTGCCGCATACTTCGAATATCGACGGGGTTTATGCGATACCCAGTTTATTTGCCCTAGATTTGAAAATCAGTATTATGGGTAAGCATACGTTATTTAAAGTGCCCGTATTTGCTCAGCTATTAAGCTGGATAGGGGTGATTCCCATTGATCGTAGTGATAAAGGCTCAGTGCTGCAAGCAAGTATTGATAAGTTCAAAACAGGTAAGCCACTATTTTTGGGTTTAGCACCAGAAGGCACTCGTCAATATACTGAAACTTGGAAATCAGGTTTCTATTATTTAGCAGTGGGCGCTGGTGTACCTATTTTGCCGGTAGCGATGGATTACAAAACCAAAGAAATACGCTTTATGTCGTTAGTTTATCCTAGTGGTGATATCGAAGCGGATTTACCAAAAATTTATGCTCAGTATAAAGGGGTGATACCAAGACATCCCGAGCGCTTATCTCAACCATTACAAGATATCAATCATTCAGCTGAATAAAGTTTTTAAATGAGTTATGAGTATCTGTATTATATTAAGACCCCCTGACTGATTAATGTCAGGGGGTCTTTTGTTTGCGGTGATGAGTTTTAAGAATGGCTAAAAAACTAAGCATTGAGTTAGCTGTTGAACGTACTCACCCCACCATCGACAGGTAAATTCATACCAGTAATGATGGCAGCGTCATCACTGGCTAAAAACATCACAGCGGCGGTTACATCAAACGGTGTCGCTGTCTTCCCTAGTGGAGAGTGGGTAATAAATGGATTTGGACTGATATCCGTTGCCACCAATCCAGCAGATACGGCATTAATACGTACATTATTTGGTATATTCTCTAATGCCAGCTTCTTTGTAACATCAGTCAAATTCTTTTGTCTAGCTTTATAGGTCTCTATATTCCAGTCTGCTGATATCTCCGTTAGCGTTGACACATTAACGATATTGCCTTGTGTTTTTATCAGTTCTGGAATAACTGACTGATGAATGCCAACCGCAGTATCTATATTGACCATCACATCAATATGTTTATATTTATCGCGTACATGCTCTATTAATCTTGCCGTTTGGGTCAGATCATTAATATCACTGGTTACGGTAAGGTGGTTACCTGTATTGATCCATGTATGATCCTGTGGCAGCTCCTCGTAGATGTATTCTAAAATATCGTTATTAATACCAACGATTATACAGTTCGCCCCTTCTTGTGCAAATCTAAGCGCCGTTGCACGACCAATATCAGAATCTGCACCTGTTATAATGACAGTTTTTTCTTTAAAGCGCTTCATAACGTTCAATCCTTTTTATTATATGATGGTCATTAAATAATTTTAATAAATGACTCTAAAAAATGTAATCAAAGGCAGCCCATAAGCGATAAGTTTGACTGCAAATCATGCTACTTTGCTATTATCATAACAACTCATTGCCCTAAAAGCGACTGCATTTAATAAGGCTTATTTTGTTAAGTTTTTCGTTGGTAGCCTGTCGTTATAGCAAAAACATTTGCGAATATTCAACATGCTCTAGTGTTATGCTCATCAATAGCAACTTACCATACAACGCGTCCATTCGATAATAAAAGGTTAACACTGTGTCTGACTCATCTATTACCCTATCTGATAATGATTGTCTTGTTAATGAGTTGACCTGCTATTTGCAGAAAGAGGCTGTAGATATTGCTTTGACCAATATGCAGCATCTTGAGCATAAATATGACGCGTATTACCGTGCTCAGCAGTATCACTATCAATTGCCACTGGGTAACCTATCATTACTTGAGCTCATATTGTATTTGCCTGCTAAAAGTAGTCTGGTCGATATTGAAGCTGCGCGTGTGGCGGTAGTAAAGGCCGCGCTCATATGGCACAAGACATATCTCACTCAGCATAAAAATAACGCCAACATGAGCCATAATGTTTTAGTTTTTGATATTCAGCTCACCGATAAAGCTGAAGAAATCAATAAAATTAAGATAAATAACCAGCAACGACAACTTCTAAAACGGCTCACTCATGGTTTTGGTGTCCGCTATTTTATGGAAGATTTGGTTGTGGATATGAGCGACAGTATGCAGCAGCTACAAGTTTTTAGCTGGCATGACTGGCAGGCGATATTAGTAAGCCTACAAGCACCATGCGAGTTATGGCGATTTTTGCATTATCGTTTAGGGCAATTACAGTCTTCAGCCAGTAATCATGTCATTAGCTTTGAATCAGAAGCAGATCTAGTCACTCAGTTTTTACATAGCCCGACTTTATTTACGGATGCTATCGCAGTAGATAATGCACTCATCAAGTACGAGGTGCAAGATGAGCCCAATCCTGCATTAGTCGCTATGACACTTGCCTACAAAAACAAAAGCACGACTGCGCAGATGTATCATCAGCATATGGTGCAAGCGGCAGCTCTGTGGTCGCAGCTAAGCACCCAAATGATAGAGATGCTCGATGAAGAAGTACTAGACAATGCTGATAAAGAGACACTAGGAATAAAACGCTGTTATTGGCAACAGCAGCTATTGGACGAGTCTTTATTTTCGCGCCATGAGCTGGTTCGAACTCTATATAGGCATCCTAAACAAGCACATGGTCTGCAAAAAGAAGGTTATGTCGTCCATCAGCACTCTTATGAGAGCTTGGGACGGCATTATGTATTGATCTTCTATGGGCAAGATGTTGAGAGCCAGCACAGTAAACAGGCTATTCAGCCAAACTTAGCAAAGATTGCACAGGATGTTGCGAGCCGCCTGCCAATAACCGAGCTGCATCATGTAATTGTGTTGGGCATTGATTTTATTGACGAGTCTAATGACACCTTTATTGATATCGATTTATGGATTCAACCGGTTGATCCGATGACCCAGCGTGAGCGGCAGCTGACCAAGCAACTACAGCGCTTAAACCAACAGCATAAAAAGCAAACGAAAAATAACTTATGAGCAAGTAACAATGAGTCAGTGCGAATGCAATTAAATTTGAATATACCTGCACGGAAGACCAAGTCCTGAGTATGATTTTGTAGCGATGTTTTGTAGCGAGATTTTCATAGAAACTAAATTTACGCCATAAAAAAAGACAGCCTAGGCTGTCTTTTTTTCAAATTAAATCGTTAACGATGACTTATTTTAAGTCGTTATTATCAATATCAGTAAAGCCTTTATTACTTGGCGCTAGATTTGAACCAGTGTCGATATCGTCATCACTTGTTTCAACATGAGTGATATCTACATGACCCGTACTAAGATTGTTGGTATCGACAGTGCTAGTAGGGAAGTCACTAGTCATTGTACCTGAAGCAGCAGGAGTGTTCTCTCGAACTGAGTCAGCAACTTTTTCTTGTGTACTTGAGCTAGTATGAAGAGCAGATTTCGCTTTAGCTTCTTCACGTTCTTTGTCCATTTTATCCTGCATTTTACGTAGGAAACGGGCAGCGGCTTCTTGACCACCAAGACCAAATGAAAGGGCAAAGGCTACTGCTACGGCACCTAGTGTTAGACCAAAGGCTAGGTTAACGATAGAATCAGCAATACCCATCGCTTTTAGACCCATGGCAAGTACTAAACCCATGATTAGTACACGGACGATGTTTGCTAAGAATTGTGAGCCTTGCTCAGAACGCTCAACGACACCTGCAATGATATTGGCAAGCCAGAAGCCAATAAATAGGATAATTGCGCCCAAGATAATGTTGGCACCAAACGCAATAAACATGGCGATAATGGCTGAGATAGGCTCAAAACCTAGTAAGTCAGCGGCGGCAATTGAGGCAAATAACATTGCAAAGAAGATAATCGCATAACCAACAAGGTCAGAGACTCTCTTGTCGCCCATCGTTTCTTGTAAACCAACTTTCGCAGGCAATTGGTTAATCTCAGTGTTTTCGATCAAACCTTTGATGATATTGGCAACCATGCGTACCACATAGAAGGTCACGACTAAAATTGCAACTGCCATAAAGATGTTTGGCAATGCTTCCATGATTTTGTTCAGCATGTTTGTCGCAGGACGAGCAATCACTTCAATTTTTAATGCATTTAATGCAGCAATAATAGTTGGAATGATCACTACTAAAAATGCCAATGAACCAGCGATATTAGGTAAGCTATTTTTTTCGCTTAAACCTGCTTTTGTAGCCAATTCTTGAACATTAAAAGTAGAAACAAGATTAGTCACAATGCCGCGTACCACTTTGGCAATGATATAACCGACGACAAAGACAACACCTGCAATGAGGATGTTAGGAATAAAGCTAAAGATTTTATCAACCATGTTAGTCAATGGAGCAAATAAACCATCAAGCTCTAATTTCCCCAATACCATCGTTAAAACAACCAACAAGATGAACCAATAAACCATATCGGCAATCGTGCTACTCATCGGTTTTACACCTGCTTGAGCACTTAAACGCTCATCCATTGACGTTTTCGCCAATGCCGCGTTGATAGCTGTGCGTGCAACAGTAGCCAAGACCCAACCAATAATACCCACAGCGATAGCGCCGATAAGATTAGGGATAAATGCTAGGACTTGATTGACCATATTTGCAAACGGTGTCGAGATTGAGTTCAAATTCAATTGATTCAGCGCCCCAGAAATCGCGATGATAAAGATGAACCAAAATACAATCTTAGAGATAATACCTTCTAAATCGTAGGTCTTACCCGTTGAAGAGTTCATGCGTTGGTTCAGATTGACTCTAGATAATACATTACGAACCAGTGCTGCGATACCCAGTGCCACTAGCCAACCAATAATAAATATTAAAATAGCACCAATAATAGAGCCGATAGGCCCACCAAGATAACCGTTAAAAGATGTGTACATTGGATTCATCTTATCCTCCTTTAATCATCATACGAAAGCCACTCAACAATATCATCAGTACAGCTAGTGTTGAGCGAAACCAATACATAGATGGTTATAATTAATAGTATTTTTAAAATAAGTTATGCGGTGATATTATAATTTTTGATTAGGTAACCTTATCAAAAAACCTTATCAAAAAACGTTGGTTTCCCTCGTGTTGATTACCTTACTGCCAATGTTAATCATCCATGATAAAGACGTACACTCGGTTACTTATCACCTTAACTAATTTAGCTTAGCTGATGTATTAGTGGATTTAAAGATAGAAAGCTTAACGTGTTACTGTATTTGTGTGATAACTTGTTATTATGATGAGAAATATTAACATAGACTGTACATTCGCCCGATAATTTGACGGCAAACATGGTTCCTAAAACTAAGATTTGTTATTATAGGAACATGTGACATCTCGCCACTATCCTTACAATTTGAGAGTACTTTATGAAAAAAATCACTACTTTAAGCGTTGGTGCACTTGCTAGTGCTATGTTGTTGGTAACAGGCTGTAGCACAAATAACGGTAACCAAGAGACAGCTGCAAAAAGTGTTTCAATCACCGAGCAAAGCTCAGCAAATGAAAAAGTAGGTTATAGCTTAGGCTTCATGATGGCTGAAGGTAACAAAGAAGCGGTCGGTGACCTGAATCTTGATACCTTTGAAAAAGGCTTCCGTGATGGTTATGAAGGCAACGAATCAGCATTGACCCAAGAACAAATGCAGGAAGTATTGACGACTTATCAAAAAGAGCAAGAAGAAAAGTTCGTTAAAGACATGGAAACAAAAGCTGGAGAAAACAAAACCAAAGGCGCTGCATTCTTAGCAGAAAACGCTAAAAAAGAAGGCGTCAAAGAAACGGCTTCTGGCTTACAGTACAAAGTTATCACCGCAGGTACGGGTAAATCACCAAAAGCGACTGACGTGGTTGAAGTAAACTACGAAGGTAAGTTAATCGATGGCACAGTATTTGATAGCTCTTATGAGCGCGGTGAGCCAATTGAGTTCCCGTTGAACCAAGTCATCGCTGGCTGGACAGAAGGTCTACAGCTGATGAAAGAGGGTGGTAAATACGAGTTTTATATCCCATCAGATATTGCTTATGGTGAAGCGGGTAACGCAGGTATCGAGCCTAACAGCACGCTTATCTTTACGGTTGAGCTATTAAAAGTAAAATAATACTTAGTACACACCCTAGTTAACAGTGTTAAAAAATAAAATCATAAAAAAGCCCTCATAATATTATGAGGGCTTTTTTATGACTAGAGATTGAGCATCTAAAGAGTTTTTTGAAAGACTTTAGAATTACGACCATTATGGTATTTTTCTTGACGCGATGCAGGTAACGCGCTGGCCTCGACTTCGGCAAAGCCTTGCTCGACGAACCAATGTGCCGTCCGTGTTGTCAACACAAACAACTTGTGCAGACCATGACTGCGCGCTTGTTGCTCTAAAAATGCCAGTAAGTCTGCACCGCGACTACCGCTACGATAATCGGGATGTACGGCGACACAGGCAACTTCTGCTGATTCTGCATCCAATGGATATAGCGCCGCGCAGCCCAAAATCATACCATCACGCTCGATGACACTATAATTATCAATCTCTTGCTCTAAGCGTTCGCGTGAGCGGCTGACTAATATGCCTTGCTCTTCTAGCGGTGATAATAGCTCAATCAGTCCGACCACATCGTCAATATTGGCACGACGAATCTCTTCGTAAGGGTCATGGCTGATAAGAGTGCCAGAGCCATCACGAGTAAATAACTCTTCTAATAAGGCACCGTCTTTGGCGTACGAGATAATATGGGTGCGATGGACGCCTTGGCGGCAAGCCAAACTGGCGCAATTTAAGAAATAATTGATCTCGCAATTTAAATCACGATCACGTAAGAAGCGATCGACTTCATTAGGAATCATCTCCCTTAGTAAGCGATCATCGTCATTGATGCCTGCTTCTTCGCCCAAGAAGATAAGCTTATCAGCACCCAGTGCCACAGCCGCACTGAGCGCCACGTCTTCAGCCAACAAATTAAAGACTTCACCAGTCGCTGAATAACCCATTGAGCCTAAAATCACAATATGGTCGTGTAGCAGGTTGTTTTTGATGGCTTCAACATCGATAGAGCGCACTTCGCCAGTCATTTGGTAATCGATACCATCACGAATACCGTAAGGACGTGCGGTCACAAAATTGCCTGAAATGGCATCGATGCGTGAACCATACATAGGTGAATTGGCCAGTCCCATCGACAGCTGTGCTTCGAGTTGCAGGCGAATAGCGCCTACCGCTTGTAAAATAGCAGGCATCGCCACGCGCGGTGTAATTCGAATGTCTTGATGCAGTGGGGAGGTAATGTCAGCATCTTTTAAGTTCTTTTCGATTTGCGGTCGCGCTCCATGTACCAATACCAGCTTGATACCTAAGCTATGCAGTAGCGCAAAATCATGAATAAGGGTGCTGAAATTTGGATGATTGACCGCCTCACCACCAAACATAATCACGAACGTTTTGCCGCGATGGGTATTGATGTAGGGGGCAGAGTTACGGAACCAATGGACATATTCAGGGTTAATTTGGGGCATGGCGCTAGTAGTCATAATAAGGGCAATAGTAGTGAGAATAAGAAAAGGGGCGTAGCAAAAAATGCCTATCGCTAAAGAATTACCATAGCAAAAAACGCCGTTATGAGCTATCTTTTATTTCAGTAGTATCAATCAATTTTTATCACTGATGGACGATATACACAACCTCAACACGGGGTTAGTGTACGTACAAACACTTTTTGCTATGCTAAGCGCTATTGCTTTACAGGCGATGAACGAAGATAATCAATAAAAATAAAAACTTTATACGATAAGCTTACCAGCTATGACAATATAGACGCCAGCAGCATAGACGCCAGCAGCGCTTGCCATTAGCTGTCACTACAATCAGCAGCGATACTAGGTCTGCCAATACTATAACAGTCGACCATTTATAATGAGTTATGTTTCTTATAGCATGTTTCTTATAAGTGGATATATTTCGTCTAAATTGCGCTGCCTATCAACGATTCAATATACACCAAAAGTCATTCAAATTTTACCAGCTGCGTTTTACCGACATATTAACCAGGGATAATGAAAACCATGAAAAAAAGTAACCAATTTGCTAGCCCATTTAGTGCTTGGAGCGGACATCGCTTATTCCACGTTGTGGCTGGTACGCTCATCGGTGCGATGGTAGTGACGCAAGCCTCGGCAATGCTACCGACGCCAGAACAAGCCGTTGATAGTTCGGCAGCTGTACAGACCAATGCTACTAAAAGCAGCAACTCGAGTGCACAGGCCGTCAATAGTAAAATTACCGCGTCATTGATTAGCGTTGATGCAAATGGTCAAGAGGTTTTGGCTCCGGTGAATGCTAGTACGCGCCTGCAATCAGGTAATGTCTTGGAGTACCAAGGCTATTTTACCAATACCAATGCAGATCGCGTCCGAAAAATGACCGTGACGATGAGTATCCCTGAGCAGGTAGAGTTATTGCGTACAGTATCACCTGAATTTCCATACGGCAGTGCAGACGGCCATACTTTTGCCCGTATGCCATTACGTGGAAAAGTGGATAACCAACTGCAAGAAATTCCATTAAAATATTATAAAGCGGTACGCTGGGATTTAGAGGGTGTTGGCCTTAATGACACCGTAGTGGTTAAATACCGTGCACGTGTGAAATAAGTCAGTCATTTAGTATTAAGTATTTTATCAGTGTGATTTATTTAATACCGGCTTAATATTCGTTTAATCACAAAAAGCATCACGGCTCGTTGCTGTGGTGCTTTTTTATGGGTTGTTAACAAGAAATTTTGGTACGCCGTTGCAAGGCGCTTAAAGCGTCGCGTATTTCTGGTTAGATTTTTCTTTGATTAATTGCTTGATGGCAGCCATCTGTGCGGTAGTGGCTTGCGAGCCTGCAGCTATGAGAGCACGGCGCTGGCTGGTATCTAGTGAGCTGATATGACTGACCGCAGGCGTAATCAGCACATCAGCACGATCTCGTTCACGCTGCATCGATGAGGCACGATTGGCGCTTGGCGAGGCTACGACATTACTCTCCAAAAATCCCCAAAAATTGCTTAATCCGTTGAGGTTTAATTTTTTATCAAGTGTAGAGACACCGCTAGGATTGTTAATACCAGTGTCTGTCACATCAACGGCAATAACAATATCAGCGCCCAAATCACGGGCGCTATCGACAGGTACTAGGCTGACCACGCCACCATCGATATATTTTTTACCGACCTTTTCGGGGATACGCGGTGCAATAAAAATATTCGGTACGCTACAGGACGCTTGAACGGCAAGCCCTGCATCACCAGTGGTAAAAATGGCTTTTTTCAAAGTATGCTTCTCCGCCGCGACTGCTGCAAAGCGGATAGGGAAATCCTCTATTACTCGTCCATCGACTTTATCGTTGATAAAGTTCTTGAGTTTGATACCCTCGATGACACCTTGGTTGGATAAGACAAAATCTGTCAATTCGCTATCTGTAGTGGTCAGTGCCAGTTGCTCAAGTTGTACTGGTGTGTAACCGCTCGCATATAGGCTACCAACCAAGCTACCGACGCTGGTGCCAACGATGAGCGTGGGCTTAATACCATTTGCTTCTAGTGCTTTAATCACCCCAACATGGGCGAAGCCTTTGGCACCGCCGCCGCCCAAGACTAACGCCACATTAAGTGGCGCTATTTTTGGTGTTTCAGGTAACGGCTGCGCTGGCGTTAGAGAGCTACAAGCGCTAATAGATAATCCGAGTACGGCAATTAAGCTGGTGCATAGCACTCTCATACTATGTCGCACTCTTAGACTATTAAGAGGTTGTCGGTACTGGGCAGGAGCGAACATAAAAACACCTTATAAAATGACGATAATACGGAAAATAAGACATCAGTTATTGATATGATACAAATGAGCCGTTTGACTTTCAGGCTTTTTGACGCAGTATTACTAAATAGCTGAGCATAAGCAATTGTATTGTCAGCTATAATGAAATGAGTCGGTGTTTTGATGTGTCCTGTTGATGACAGCTGTTTTATAAAAACTGTCATCATATACGGTATATTGAAAATACTTGAATGAGTATATGAAAACTAAAAATAATATCGTTAGGATCTTTGATGTCAGTATCAGTGAACGCTTCTTTAACTAGCCCAACAGAGCACTTTGGGTCTGAGCTGCCACTCTCAGCGCTAGATATGCCAGTGACGGCGCTGGCGGGTGTGGGATTAAAATTCGCAGAACAGTTGGCACAATTGAATATTAAACGAATATTTGATTTATTGCTGCATCTGCCACGTGATTATGAAGATCGTAGCCGACTGCTGTCTATAGCAGAGGTGGGGCACGGGCAGTCTGCGTTAATTACTGGGCGTGTGGTACACGTTGACACCAAGCGCAGCGGTATGACGGTCGTGGTAGATGATGATACGGGCACCATATCGCTACGGTTTTTTAAGGTTTATCGTGGCCTTGCACAAACCATGAGCTTAGGGACACAGCTGCAATTATTTGGCGAAGTCAAAGTGAGCCGTTATGGTAAGCAAATCCACCATCCTGAATATCAAATTATCAGTAGTAATGAGACGGTAGTAAATACCGGTTTGCAGCCCATTTATCCAAGTGTTAATGGTTTACATCAAAATAAGCTGCGCACCTTAATTAAGCTGGCATTACAGACGGTTCGTAGTGAAGGCTTACCAATGACGCTGTTTACTCCTACAGATTTTGCAGTCGTGGCTGACTTGCCATTAGCGCCTTTTGAACCGACGAAGACAGTAATAACAGAGGCAGAGTATCCAGAAGATATATTCTCGACACTGGCGCGTAGTGTGCCAGATAATACGACTGGTCATAGCGTTAGTAGTGTCAATAAAGCCAATGTCTATGATGCCAATAATAATACAAACAGTGATATCCATACAGTCGCTACTAGAACAGTTAATAACAACGTCTATAATCTGACGATATTTGAAGCCTTAGTATTACTGCATACGCCGCCGACTTATACTGACGCAGGACGACAATATCAGCTACTCACCCAGTTAAGTGCCCGTACTCATGCAGCATGCCAGCGTTTAATTATTGAAGAATTAACCGCCCATCAGCTCAGCTTGTTATATCGTCGTCAGCAACTGCATCAGCATAAAGCACCCAAATGTGCCACTCAAAGTCCATTGGCTGATAAGTTGTTTGCCGCATTGCCATTTGATTTAACGGGTGCACAGCAACGAGTCATGAAAGATATTACGGCTGATATGGCAACGTCCATCCCAATGCTGCGGTTGGTGCAAGGTGATGTTGGCGCGGGCAAGACTCTGATCGCAGCGGGTGCGGCGGGTTATGCGCTTGATAGTGGCTGGCAAGTGGCGGTAATGGCACCCACAGAAATTTTAGCAGAGCAGCATTTGTTTAACTTTAAGCAATGGTTTGAGCCGTTAGGTATCGGTGTCGGCTGGCTTGCTGGGAAACAAACGGCAAAGCAGCGCCGCGAAGCGTTGGAAGCAGTCGCAGAAAACGCGGTGCAAGTGGTCGTCGGGACTCATGCATTATTTCAAGAGCAGGTGCAGTTTGCCAAATTGGGCTTAGTTATTATCGATGAACAGCATCGCTTTGGTGTTGAGCAGCGTATGGCACTAACCAATAAAGGGGTGGCCAATAGCACGCCGCATCAGCTGATTATGACCGCTACCCCGATTCCGCGCACGCTCGCAATGAGCGTTTACGGTGATATGGATACCTCGATTATCGATGAATTGCCACCGGGGCGTACGCCAATTACTACGGTGACCATTGACCGTAATCGACGCGATGAGGTGATCGAACGTATTGCGGTTAATTGTGAAGCGGGTAGACAAGCGTACTGGGTTTGCTCGTTGGTCGAAGCGTCTAGTGTGCTGGATGCGCAAGCTGCTGAAGCCACTTATGAGGACTTAAATGAGCGCTTGAATATTCGCATTGGTCTTGTCCATGGCAAGATGAAATCCGTTGACAAACAAGCCATCATGCAAGAATTTAAAGCTGGCAATTTGGACTTGTTGATTGCCACAACGGTCATTGAAGTCGGGGTCGATGTCCCTAATGCGTCGTTAATGGTTATCGAAAATGCCGAAAGATTAGGTCTATCGCAATTACATCAGCTGCGCGGGCGAGTCGGGCGTGGCTCAACCAAAAGCTATTGCGTACTGTTATACCAAAAGCCATTATCAGAGACAGGTACAGAGCGCTTAAAGGTCCTGCGTGATAGCACTGATGGTTTTGTCATTGCCCAAAAAGATTTGGAATTGCGTGGTCCCGGTGAGTTATTAGGCAAACGTCAAACGGGTAACGTCGGTTATTATTTGGCTGATCTGATACGTGACGAGCAGCTGTTTGCCATTGCTCAGCGTTTAGCCAAACATTTAATTGCAGATCCTACGCGCAAGGCAGATGTCAGCCAACTGATTCACCGCTGGATGCCTGAGGCAAGTCGTTATACCAATGCCTAAGGCGTATCCTCAATTCAATCGATTATCGTCTAAATGGGCTGAAAATGGCTAAATTAATGGTAAAAAAGAGGACAGCCAACGCTATCCTCTTCTGTTTTTTGACGTAGAGCCATCATCTGGAAACAAAGCTATTTGGCTTTTTTCGACTTTTTCAATGACTTCTTAAGATCTTTGAGGTCTTTCTTTTTCTGCTTAATTTTTGCTTTGGTATCTTTAATTTCTTGTTTAAGCTTCTTTACGTCTGATTTATTAGCCATGATGGATTTCTTTATTAGTAGAGTTATCTTAATAATGACAAATTACCCCATAAATACAAGTCTAAACTGTAGGGCGTATGTATCATTAATTTTTACGAGTGATTGTTCCAACTATAATGGTCGTATCTTAATGCATTCAATATGACAGCATATTTGGTCATTTTTTCATTGGCTGAATAAGTTTTAAGCAAGGGATTTTGTGTGAAGAAGACTTATGCAATGAACTAGGAATACGCTGTCTTTTGTCTTTACTTATCGTTCACCTGATAATCTTTGCTACTAATACCTTTATTAAGTTCAATGTCTTACTATATCTTGATTGTTATGTCTTGATTACTATCAACACTTGACTATGTAGATACTTAACACAATTGACCCAATGACGAGATAGTCTACAATGATAAAAGACTATTTTGACAAGCTCTGCCTGCATCATTTTGTTTCCCTTATATCTTTTACGGCGTTAGTACCGTGCTTATTTATAGAGACCGACTATGAGTGATTTTGAACACCCTAATAATAAGCAAGCACTGACTAGCGAGCAAGAAACCAACATTGAACCACCTCAACCATCTGAGCTACCACCGTATCGCCAGTCTGATACATTGTCTAAAAAAACCGCTTCAAAATTACCATTATGGTTGTTACCCGTATTGGCAGCCGTGCTTATCATTGGTGTGCTACTTGGAAAGTATTGGGGCGGAAGTGATAAAGCCGCGACCGATGAATCGCCAGTTTCTAGTCGTACTTCAAGTGATGGTGCCACTGCAAGCGCTACAAGTACTGAGCAGGCGGTGTTATCAGTAGAGACGGTTAGCCCAAGCCAAGATGATATTGGTAACACACTCAGTGCTGATGGCACCATTGATGCCAAAGATACGGCGAATGTCAGTGCTAAAGTCAATGGCGTGGCTATCGAACGTATATTGGTCGAAGAAGGTGATCGCGTCAAAGCGGGTCAAGTATTGGCGATATTTGATACCGATGCTATGGAGCAGCAAGTCTTGCAAGCAGAGGCAGATGTTGCCGAAGCAGAAGCGACGCTTGCCAATGCCAGCGCTGATGCTGCTCGTGTATTGCCATTGATAGATATTGATGCCATTAGTAAACAAGAAGCCGATCGCTATCGCACTGCAAAACTTCAAGCACAGGCTGCGCTACAAGCCTCCAAAGCGCGTCTGAGCACTCAGCGCTTGAGTGTAGATAATGCAACAGTGGTCGCACCAGTCAGCGGTGTCATCAGCGAGAAAATGGCGGAGGTCGGTATGGTTGCTGGTGGCGAGCCATTATTTACTATCATTAAAGGTGGTATTTTGGAATGGCGTGCAGATATTGATCCCAAGCTTGTCGGTGAAGTCAGTGTCGGAACACCAGTACGGGTGAGCTTACCAGATGGTGATACGGTAATGGGGAAAGTGAGCCGCATAGCACCAACGGCGGACAACAACCGGCAGATTACCATCTATGCGAGCTTGGCAGCCAATGCAAAAGTACGCGCGGGTATGTATCAAACGGGTGAGTTCCTATTAGGCAGTGCCAGTACGCAAACGGTGCCCAATAGCGCTATCGTCAGCAACGATGGCTATGATTATGTGATGCTAGTAACCAATGTGACGACTCAAAATGGTCAGACCATGGGTCGTATCAAGCAACAACGAGTGACATTGGGCGAGCGACTTGGCGAAAACGTGGCAGTGCTAGAGCCATTGCCTAGTGACAGTCAAATTGTCAAACAAGGCGGCAGCTTTTTAAATGATGGAGATTTGGTGCGTATCGTTGATGGTGTTAGCCAAACGAGTACAGCAGCGCAGGCACAACCATGAGTTTAAATGTTTCTGCTTACTCGATAAAAAATCCTTTAGTTGCCATTTTGCTATTCATACTACTGACGTTAGGCGGTATTTATGGCTTTATGAAAATGAAGGTGCAGCAGTTTCCTGATATTGACTTACCTGCAGTCGTGGTCACGGTGACTTTACCGGGTGCCGCGCCATCACAGCTCGAAAACGACATCGCAAAAAAGATAGAAAACAAGCTCACCAGTATTGAGGGTATCAAGCATATTCGCACCACGTTACAAACGGGTGCTGCCACCATGGTCACAGAGTTTGTGTTAGAAAAGGATATTCAAGAAGCGGTCGATGATGTGCGCTCGGCAGTAGGCGAGGTACGCGGCGATTTGCCTGCCGCTGCCAATGACCCTATTATTACTAAAGTTTCAACCGCAGGATTCCCCGTTGTCACTTATTCTGTGGCTGCTGAAAACATGAATGTGGAAGACTTGTCTTGGTTCGTCGATGATACGGTCACCAAGCGTCTTTCTGATATACCGGGTGTCAGTACGGTAAGCCGTATTGGTGGTTTGCAGCGTGAAATTACCGTCGCAGCTGACCCGATTACCTTGAGTGGTCTTAAGCTCTCTATCACACAACTATCCAATCAAATCACGGGTATTCAGCAGGACAGCTCTGGTGGTGAAGCAGAAGTGGGCAAAACCACCCAGACGATTCGTGTCCTTGGTGCGGTGGAGCGGGCAAGTGAGCTCAATGATTTACAAGTGGCAATCCCAGCAGGCGGCACGCAAGCGCTTGGACGTATGGCACAAATCACAGATGGCGCGGCTGACCCAAGCTCTATTGCTAAGCTTGACGGGCAAACGGTAGTGGCATTTAACATCACCCGCTCGCGTGGTGCCAGTGAAGTCGAGGTCATGGAGCTGGTTGATGCAGAGCTTGCCAAGCTGTCAGCCGATGTAGGTAATATCACGATTGAAAAGGTCTATGATCGGGCAACGCCCATCGCTGAAGATTATCAAGCTTCTTTACGGATGCTGATCGAAGGTGGTCTGTTAGCAGTCGTCGTCGTATTCTTATTTTTGCGCAATATTCGGGCGACGATAGTTGCTGCTGTCGCCTTGCCATTATCAGTGATTCCCACCTTTTTAGGTATGTACTTATTTGGCTTTAGCCTCAATATTATATCTTTGTTGGCATTATCGTTAGTGATCGGTGTATTGGTCGATGATGCGATTGTCGAGGTCGAAAATATCATACGGCATTTACGCATGGGCAAGACACCGTATGAAGCAGCGATGGAAGCGGCTGACGAGATTGGCTTGGCAGTAGTCGCCACCACATTTACTTTGATTGCCGTGTTTTTACCCACCGCCTTTATGGGCGGTATCGTTGGACAGTTTTTCCGTCAGTTTGGCTGGACGGCTGCATTATCGATTTTTGCGTCTTTGATGGTCGCGCGTCTTATCACACCGATGATGGCAGCGTATATATTGCGACCAGAGAAAAAACACGTTGAGAAGCAAAGCGCGCTGATGGGTTGGTATCTCAAAATAGTGGCATGGACACTGCATCATCGCTGGCTGACGATGGGTGCAACTTTAGTGTTATTCGTGGCATCACTGATGCTTGTCAAATTACTACCAACGTCGTTTATTCCTGATAATGACATTGACCAAACTCGTGTGGCGATTGAGTTGACACCTGACGTTGCACTGGAAGACACAGAGCGCGTTGCTGCGCTGGCAAGTGAACGTATTTTAGCAATGTCTGAAGTCACCAATATTTTTACCTCAGTCGGTGAGGCTCAGGCTAGCATGGACTCAAACTCTAGTGGTGGCAAAGCCGAAAATATAGCAGGTCTAGATATCGTGCTAGCACCGCGTGCAGAGCGCGGCTCTAAGCAAGAGATTGAACGTCAAATAAGTAGTTTGTTGGCAGAAGTCCCAGGTGCGCGCTTTACCGTTGGTTTGTCGAGTGGTGGAGAGAGTGGTTACAACTTCTCTATGACCAGCACCAATCCGCAATTGCTTGAACAAACCGCTCAGCAAATCATGTCAGAGATTCGAGGGCTGCCCAGTGCTGGCTCCGTGACCAGTGACCGCAGTTTGCCGCGTCAAGAGTTAACGGTGACACCAGACAGACTGGCGATGGCGGATAAAGGGGTGACCACGCAAGACATCGCTACGACGTTACGAGTGGCGACGGTGGGTGACTATGAGCAGCGTTTATCCAAGCTCAATTTGGATACGCGGCAGATTCCTATCGTCATTCGTCTACCAGATGTTGCCAAACAAAATGTCAGTCAATTAGAAGGTCTATATGTACCGAGCTCGTTACCCGCAGGACAGGGTGTACGTGTGGGTGAAGTCGCGTCATTGGACTTTGGCACTGGGCCTGCGCAGATTAGCAGGCTCGATCGGGAACGCGCCATCAGTATCACGGTGCAACCTGCGAGTGGCGAGCTTGGAGATTTGGTACAAGCGGTTAAATCAGTACCTGCCATGCAACAACTACCGCCTTCCATTACCATTATTGACCAAGGTCAAGCAGAAAACATGGCTGAGCTATTCAGCGGTTTTGTGATTGCGATGTCGGTCGGTGTGGTTTGTATTTTAGGCGTACTTATTCTATTGTTTGGGCGTATATTGCAGCCTTTTACCATTTTGATGGCATTGCCTTTATCGATAGGCGGCGCTTTTGTGGGCTTGGTTATTACCAATAGCAGTCTTTCTATGCCATCGATGATCGGCTTTATTATGCTAATGGGTATTGCTACCAAAAATTCTATCTTACTGGTCGATTATGCACTGATTGCACAGCGTCGAGGTTTGGCGCGTTTTGAGGCTATTATCGATGCTTGCCGCAAGCGGGCGCGTCCTATTATTATGACCACCATTGCGATGGGCGCGGGGATGTTGCCCTTAGTCTTCGGTTGGGGTGATGCTGATCCAACCTTCCGTCGTCCGATGGCCGCTGCGGTATTGGGTGGTCTGGTGACTTCGACGTTATTAAGCCTTGTGGTAATTCCCGTGGTTTATACTTTGATGGATGATTTGTCAGGATGGTTTGCTAAATGGCTCGTACCTAGTGGCAAAGAGCAGACAACGACAGATAGTAAAGTATGATTTAAAGGATTTATTTGATCATACTTATCACATAGCGTTAGCAGTGATAATGCTATGTCTAAAATAGACAAGCCTATATTTATTGATTAAGTATGGGCTTGTTGTCATTATATAAGAGAGTAGTTATAAGAGCACAATCACAAAGGATGTGATTGCTCTATCATTTATCCAGCAAAGGAATGTTACTATGAATCAAATGTCCCTCTCGACAGTCATACTGTCCTCGCGGAAGCCGCTACTAGCCTTATTCCTAAGCATGTTAGGTATCGCCAGCAGTCAGGCGATGACTTACGATATTGATCCCACTCATACCAATGTACGCTTTGCTATTGACCATTTTAATACCTCTACCAACACAGGTGGCTTTTATAATATCACTGGGCAGCTAGATTATGATCCAGCGGCTAAGACCGGTAATATCTCGCTAGTAATTCCTCTGAATAGCCTAAATACAGGCAATACAGCATTTGATATTACGTTAAAAAGCGCAGATTTTTTCGATATTGAGCAGTTTCCACTGGCGCAATTTGATTCTACCAAATGGTATTTTACGACTGATGGTAGTGGCTCAAATGTCAGCAAGGTTGATGGTATGTTGACACTACATGGCAAGACTAACCCCATTACGCTGACGGCTACCAAGTTTAATTGCTATCTAAACCCAATATTGAAAAAGCCAGTTTGCGGTGGGGATTTCACAACGACCATTGATCGAACGAAATGGGGCATCAGTAAATATACATTATTAGGTATTACTGAAAAAGTTCAGCTAAATATTCAGATTGAAGCTGCAAAGCGCTAACACAATCAATAGAAAGTAATTTTCTATTTATATTATCAAAAAAAAGGGCTGAGACTTAGAAAATAAGTTTCGACTTTTTTAATGAGAGAATCCTTAGATTCGTTAGTTAGTTTATCGAAATTTTCTTTATGCTTTCTTTAGCGTAGCTCATTTTTCTACAGGCTTATTTTTTGCTGAATGATGCTATCGAGTAAGTCGTAAAGTCTCCGCTATCCAATCTCATGTCATACCATAACTTCATTAACATGAATTATATTCATTTTATATTTAAATAGTATCGTTTTTATTCATGTAATAGTTTAGGTATGATTCACCTCATACACAAATTTGGTTTTATCTCAAATAATGAGATTAGATTAGGGTAGCGGATTATCATGAGTAAAGAATTTAGTTGTGCAATTAAGCGCATTCGTTTTGATGAAAACTATCATCCTGCAAATAGCACGCGTCTGACGACGAACTTTGCGAATTTGGCGCGTGGCGAGCATCGTCAGGAGAACTTAAGCAAAACATTAAGAATGATCAATAATCGTTTTAATGCATTGGCACATTGGGATAATCCCACCGCAGATCGTTATTCTGTTGAGGTTGATATTATTTCTGTCGACATGGATGTGGCAGGAAATGGCGATACTTTCCCTATCATCGAGATGCTGCAAACAACGATTGTGGATCATAAAGAAAACACCCGTATTGACGGTATGATTGGCAACAGTTTCTCATCTTATGTGCGCGATTATGACTTTAGCGTGGTCTTATTAGACCATTTCGATAAACATCCATCATCTGCGCCGCCAGTAGATTTCGGTGACTTACATGGCAAACTGTTTCAGTATTTATTAAATTCAGAAGCTTACCAAGCTAATTTCACCAAGAAGCCTGTGATTTGCTTGAGTGTTTCCACCAGTAAAACCTATCAACGTACGACCAATCAGCACCCTGTATTGGGCGTTGAATACAAACAAGATGGCTGTTCTTTGAACAAAGGGTCACTAACCGATGAGTACTTTTCCAAAATGGGCTTAACCGTTCGCTACTTTATGCCTACGGGTAGCGCCGCACCATTAGCGTTTTATTTTGCGGGTGACTTGCTGAGCGATTACACCGATCTTGAGCTGGTCAGTGCGATTAGTACCATGGAGACGTTTCAAAAAATCTATCGACCTGAAATTTATAATGCCAATTCGGCAGCCGGTCAAGTGTATCAACCGAGTTTGAAGTACCAAGATTATTCCCTAACGCAAATCGTCTATGATCGCGCAGAGCGTAGTCAGATGGCCGTGACACAAGGTAAGTTCACCGAAGAGCAATTCATCAAGCCATACCAAACCATTCTTAATGAGTGGGCAGCAAGCTATGATGTAAATGAGCACGCGGCAGAAGCATGTGCGAATAAAGAATACGCTGCCTAAACATGCTCAATCTGGCTGAAATGAGAATACCAATAAATAAGAAGATGAATCGTATGACAATATTATTACCGACACAAAAGTTATTACCGACGTCAACGGCTGGCAGCTTACCGAAACCTTCTTGGCTTGCCGAACCTGAAAAAATCTGGTCACCTTGGGCATTAGAAGGTGAGCAACTGCTTGAAGCCAAACAAGACGCACTGCGTTTGACATTGCAAGAACAGGTACATGCAGGCATTGATATTGTCAGTGATGGCGAGCAAACTCGTCAGCACTTTGTGACCACCTTTATTGAACATCTGGATGGCGTCGATTTTGAGAAGCGCGAGACCGTGCGCATTCGTAATCGTTATGATGCCAGTGTGCCGTCAGTCGTGGGTGCGGTAAGCCGTCAAAAACCTGTATTTGTTGATGATGCTAAGTTTTTACGTGCACAAACCGATCAGCCAATCAAATGGGCACTGCCTGGTCCGATGACCATGATTGATACCTTGTATGATGGTCATTATAAAAGCCGTGAAAAATTGGCTTGGGAATTTGCTAAAATCTTAAATCAAGAAGCCAGAGAACTAGAAGCGGCTGGGGTGGATATTATCCAATTCGATGAGCCTGCATTTAATGTGTTCTTTGATGACGTCAACGACTGGGGTATTGCCACGTTAGAGCGTGCCATTGAAGGTCTAAAGTGTGAAACGGCGGTGCATATCTGCTACGGCTATGGCATCAAAGCCAATACCGATTGGAAAAAGACATTGGGTTCAGAGTGGCGTCAATACGAGCAAGCATTCCCTAAATTGCAACAGTCGAATATTGATATTGTCTCTTTAGAATGTCAAAACTCACATGTTCCCATGGATTTGATTGAATTGATCCGCGGTAAAAAAGTGATGATTGGTGCCATTGATGTGGCAACCAATACCATTGAAACCCCTGAAGAAGTGGCCAATACACTACGTAAAGCCTTGCAATTCGTCGATGCGGATAAACTGTATCCTTCTACTAACTGCGGCATGGCACCGCTATCGCGCCAAGTGGCACGAGGTAAGCTGCAAGCGTTAAGTGCAGGCGCAGCAATCGTGCGGCAAGAACTGACCGCTTAGGGTTCATTGAATAAGCTGATGCAAGATTTAGCTTTTATAGGTTGGGTTTTTAACCCCGTCTATAC
>NZ_JBQSXK010000028.1:0-26279 GCF_052378115.1 Psychrobacter sp. AOP30-A2-5
TTTAGCATATACAGATCGCGCTTTTGCATACCGAGCAGTCTAAATGACGCGCTGTCTTTCATGCGATCTTGCGAAGTAGACAGCAGCGAGCTGATCAGCACCATAACGCCAGTGAGTAGTGCAAGCAAGGTAAACACATAGACCAAGCGGCTCATTTGTACCACCAGCTCTTGAATTTGTTTCGCAATCGCAGTCCCATCAATGGTAGTGACAGCAGGGAACTCACGTACCAGTTTGCCTTGTAATTCTGGAATGGCGTCTTCTGATACGTGGGCAGTAGCAAACTGAATCTGCGGGGCAGCGGACAGTACGGACGGTTCAAACAAGAAGTAAAAATACGGGCTTGGGCCACGCTCATAGCGCGTACGAATACTGGTAATCTGCCCGATGATTTCGATACCTTGAATGTTAAAACGTACCTGATCGCCCATACCGACATTGAGCATACCTGCGGCAGTGTCCAAGATAGACAAAGGTTTGATTTGTTCATTTGTCGCATCGATAGAGGAGTATAGCGCGTCGTCTGTGAGTGATTCAGTGATGTATTCGGTCTCCATGACCGTATCTGCGTAGCTCAAGTTAAAGACACGTGTGGGGTCATCAAACCCATCAGCAGGCTCGATATCTTTTGCCGCCACATTATTGGCCGTCTCCACACGGGCACGAATGACGGGATAATAAGTGACGGGCGCCTCAATGATCGCATCAATATCATCATGCTGATCGCTCTGCACATCGAGCAAAAACAAATTGGGCGCGTCTTCAGGATAGGCGTTGATAAACTGCGCATTGATACTGTGATTGAGCGTGGTGATAAGCGTCAGAACCGCCACCGATAGCGATAAGGTGACAAAGAATAACGCTGATTGGTTGCCTTTACGCGCAAGGTTATGAATGGCGATACGCTGCATCCAACTCACCTTAGTATTGCTTGCCAACTTATTAAGCAACCACAGCCACCCACGCGCCAATAACCAAAATATCGCTACAAAGCCAATCAAGCCGCCCAATAGCTGTGCGCCTAATGACAGTGAGCCCACTTCATAGGCAAAGAAAGCATACAGTCCTGCTAGTACCAAGCCATACCATAGTAGCGGCACGCGTCGATACCACGGTAAGTTTTGTGTTTGCGTGCTCGCCCCTTGATTGAGTAGGGTAGCGGGTTTGGTCGTGTTAAGTGCGCTTAGACCACGCTGCGCAATCAGTAACGTCAGAGCTAAGGCAATCACAATGGTTTTGATCGCACTGATTGGGTTGATGGCTAGACCAACGTCAGCAGGTAAGATGGCCACCATATAGGGCTGACCAATTTTAAGCAAGCCCAGACTAAGGGCAACCGCTGCAATACAAGCAATGACAGTCGTTACGATAAGCAGTTGATAATAGCTGCGTTTGAGTGAGCCAAGTGGCTCGCCGAGCGCCAAGCGAATCGCGTTATTGGACTGCTGCTTACTGACAAATGCACTAATGACGCCGTACATGGCGACCGCAGATAGTAGCAACACCGCGATGACCAGTAGTTTCAAAAACATCAGCACATTATCAGAGATACGCGAGACAGAAGTATCTGCAGACTCAGCGTCAGATAGCTCGATATCAGGATAATTGGTCAGGATATCTGTAAGCTGTTCACGCTGCGTGGTTATCAGCTCGGGATCGCCTGCCATTTCGATACGATAGTTTATGCGGCTGCGTTGCCCCAATAGGTTGGTTGACGGGAGTGCATCTTGTTTCATCAACACACGCCCACCAAAACCAAAGGTGGTCAGCGGACGGTCAGGCTCTTTGGTTAGTACATCACTAATCGTGAACTGCGCATCGCCAATGGTGATACGGTCGCCGACATCGGCCTGTAGACTACTGAGCACTTCTGGTGCGACGATCACACTGTCAGATGTTAGCTGATCCCACAGTGGCTGTCCTGAGGCAAGCTCCGCTGTGCCGTATAGGGGATACGACGGCGAGACGGCTTTGACGCTGGCAAGCAGTGTTTGCTCATCATTGACCAGCATGGCGCTAAATTGATAGTCATACACGATCTGTGTATTAGGGATAGTTTCTACCTGTGACAATACTTCGCTTGGCCAGTCTTGCTTACTGTTTAGGATTAGATCCCCACCAACGAGTGCGCGCTGATTGTCATTGATGTAGCTATCGAAAGACTGCTGCACCGAGTCGAGAGTCAGGTAAGTTGCAAGTGATAAGGTCAAGGTCATTAGAAACAACACTGGATACACCCAGCGCTGCCACCAGCTACGGGTTAACGCTTTTGCGCCTAAGGTTTGACGGCTAAAGAAACTGCTCCCTTTAGTATCAGTAGCTTGATTATTGATAGCCGTATCGCTTTTTTTGATCGTAGCTTTAGTCATAATTTTTTTGCTTAATCGGTAGACGTATTAAGAAATTTTAGAATGTGTTATCAGGTAACCAGATATAGATAAAGTCGAACAACTCTGCATCTGTCATATCAGTTAATGAATGAACGAATTTTTTATCTTTGACTGTTTTATATACTGCGCTAGCTACTACTTTATGGTAAAGAAGAGACTTACCTTTCGTTTGTTGTTCAAACCAGTGTTTATTTATTTTGCTAGGTAAATTATAGAAAAAAGAAAAATCTAGCTGTTTACTGAGGAGGTTCAACTTCTTGTATTTGTAAGTATCAAAGTAATATAAATGTCTTAATGCATCATTTTGCAGTGTATTTTGCTCATTCTGTAGTAAGTCTAAAAAACAAAGGTATTCGTCATCATTTTCTATAAAGTACGTCAAAGGGTATAGGAAATAATTATTTGCTCTTAAATATCCCTTACTTATTGCTTGTAGAATAAGCTGACTTATCTCGTCTCTGTTGGCATTGATGAAAGGTTTTGAGTAATGCTCTAATATAAAAGAGAGCGCAAAAATAATGGAATAATCATCTGAGTCAGCCATCTGTTTCAAATAATAAAGCGCATTATCTAATTTATAGATCGAGATTAACTGATTAATTGTTTGGCTATAATCTTCGGTTTCAAAAGTGAACTTTCCAGCAAGTAAGTCTTTTGCCACGCTTTCTATCTCAAGAGTTCCCATTGAACTAACCTTATTAAATTAGAGCATTAAAGACTAAGGGATGAATGCCTATTTATTCTTCAATGCGGCCGTCATGCATAGTGATGACGCGATCTGCCATCTCGGCAAGTGCAGGGTCATGAGTCACGACCACCAGTGCTGAGCCAACCTGTTGGCGTAAGTCTAATAGCAGCTGCATGACTTGATCGGCATTTTGCTCATCTAAGTTGCCCGTTGGCTCATCAGCAAAGACAATCTTTGGATGCGATACCAGTGCTCGCGCCACCGCTGTACGCTGCTGCTCACCACCTGATAATTGATTGGGTAAGCTGTTACGTCTATGACCTAAGTCGACCGCATCTATCAGCTCGTCTACGCGTGATGGGTTTGGACGTCTGGCAATATCAAGTGGAAAAGCAATATTTTCAGCGACGGTTAGTGTGGGCAGTAGATGAAACGACTGAAAGACAAAGCCCATATCCTGTTGACGAATAACGGCTAGCGCATCTTCGTCAAGACTGCTAAGCATTTGACCTGCTAGCGACACCGTACCGCTATCGGGATAGTCTAATGCTGCGAGTAACCCTAACAAAGTAGATTTACCCGATCCTGATTTGCCCATGATGACTACAAACTCGCCAGCATTAACGTAGATATCTACGTCTTTAATGATGGACAGCTTTTGCTCACCGACTTGTACGGTTTTATTTAATTGTGAAGCGGTCAGTAGAGCTTGTGTCTTAGCGTCTGCTTGTAGCGTTGCTGTGGCAGTCGAAGATGATGATGTCATTACCGTGTCTCGTTTAATGGTCTCGTTAAATAGTCTCATTTGTCGTATTTTTTGTCGTGTCGTCTTGAGCAGTTGCAGCTGTGTTATCGGTATCGGTTGTTTTTAACTCTTGTAGTTCTTCTAGTTCATTTAATTTAGGCTCTAGAATAGGCAGGATATTATTATTAACGATAATCTCGTAGCCTTCTTTAGTCGGATGAATCGCATCTGCTTGGTTAAGCTCTCGGTCACCGCCGACGCCCTCTAAGAAGAACGGAATAAGCGTTAGATTCATATCCTTGGCGACGCGAGGATATATCGCTGCAAATGACTTCACATACTCAGAGCCAAGGTTGTCATAGATTTGCATGCCGCCCAAAATGACGATACTGCCATTATCCTGTAGACGTTTGACCGCGGTACGAATATTGTCTTCAACTGTCGCCACATCGATACCGCGTATGGCATCGTTAGCACCGATAGTCAAAATCGTCACATCAGGCTTAGTTTGCAACACCCAGTCTAAGCGATTGACCAATCCCGTGCTGGTTTCACCGCTCAATCCTGAATTGATAACTTTGGCATTGTCGTAACCCATTGCTTGCAGACGATCTTCTAATTGAGCAGGATAGTTGTCATCTTTATCCACCCCAAGACCTTCTGTTAGAGAGTCGCCCAATGCCAAGATCGTTAATGGCGCTTGCTGTGCAGTGGATGTTGACGGTTGCTCAGATTTTGTCGTTTGAGGTTCGGCAGTTTGAGTACTGTTTTGCATGCCATTATCGGTGCTAGGTTCAGATGGTTTTTGGCAACCACCGAGCGCCATTACGGCTGTTAAAATAGCCAATGTTGGTAAGTGTCGAGCGAAACGAATGGATAAATTCATCATGGTTATTCTGTCCTATAAGCAATCAAACCAGTGTAGCAAAATAAGACAGACACCAATATTATCCTAAGGTTACTGTAGTTTTTGATATTAAAGCTTTTTGCCATCGACCATCACTGGACGACTCACTACCCAAGCAATGACGACGTTGAGAACCATCAAAATAAGCATGATGAATAGTGGCAAATCCCAACTGCCAGTCGCTTCATGTAGCCAACCTGTCCCTAAGGGACCAAAAAATGCAATCAAATAACCGACGAATTGCGCCATACCCGACAGCTCACTAGATTGGTTGGTTGTATAAGTACGTAAGGAGAACAGCATCATGCTCAAGGTGAAAATAGCGGAGCAGCCAATGCCCATCAGACCTGACCACAACCACGCGAGGTCGGTAGATAAATAATTGATTCCTAAAATACCAATAACATTCAGCACCGCTGCAAACACCGCCAGCGCCTGAATAGGGCGGCCGCGATTGATCAGCCACGTCAGGCTCAAAATAGAGACTGGCGCCATAAACTGAAACACTGAAGCCATTTGTCCTGCTTGCACTGCGGATAGCCCTTTGCTGACCCAAATAGAGGGTAAGAAACTGGCAACGGTGTAAAATAATAGTGATTGCAGCCCCATAAATACTGCAATTTGCCAAGCAAAAGGCGTACGCCACATGGAGATGTCAGACGATCCAGAGGTAGGTGGCACAATTGCTTGATGACTAGAGGAACCAAGCCGCAATCGCAAAAATATCCAAATAACGATCGCAAAAATGCCCAGTAGCGACCACCCACCCAGTGCCCATTGCCAGCCCAATTGCTCAGATAATGGCAGTACGACTCCAGCGACGATGCCTGCCGTTACCGTCATCGTTAGACTAAATAGCCCTGTTATGAGTGGAATATGCTGGGGCGTACGCTGTTTAATAACAGGGGCAGCTAAGGTGTTCGCAAAACCGATAGCCAAGGTCAGCAGTAACGTACCAATCAAAAACCCAGACCAAGTGGGAATAACGGTACGAATCATCATACCAATCGTTAATAACGCAATCATCGCAATGAGTGTATTCTCAAGCCCAAAACGCTTACCAATGGCTGGCGCGATCAGTGCGCCCACCGCAAAAGTCAGCATGGGCACTGCTCCTAGCCAACCAATCTGCGTCTCAGAGATATTGAGGGCATCTTGTACAACAGGGGCAATAGAGCCGAGAGCAACAATAGGCGCACGCATATTGGTGGCGAGCAAAATCATGGCACATAAAATGAGCCAAAAAGTGAAGCGTGAGGAGGGCAGCTCAAACGGTGACGGCGTATCTGAATGAGACTGTAATGGCACATCAGGTGGCAAATCAGTAGAGGTAGACATAGCAGCACGACTATTAGAATAAGAAAAAGGACACGTCATTAAACAGCGCCGAAGCATCGTCGCTTGTAAATAACACCAAAGAAAACGCACCTAGACGGTGACTAAAATCATTAATTAGAATCGTAAATTAGAACTAGAGATTACTTGCAGAATACAAGATATATGAGTAACCATTTTGAAAGCGCGCTTATCTTCAATCGCCTATCAACTGAATACGGTATTAGATTTATTTAGTCTACTATTATTAACAGGCCTTGCACGTGTCGTATTTATATCCAAAATATCTTAAAGTGAGGCTAACTAGATACGTCGCGGCTGGTACAACTAAAAATAGCGCCAGTCCCTTGCAAAGGACTAGACGCTATTATAAGAACAGATGTTAGGTAAATACTACCAGCGTATGGTAACAAACGCGGTATTTATAAGAATTTAGCTATACAGGTCTGCCTAGCTGAGCGGCTTTAAGGGCATTTTCTTGCTGTTCTGCCACGATTGAATCACACTTATTGGGATCATTTCCACAAAACGAGCAATTTTCATCACCCATTAGTTTAGCAACGCCGCCACAAGATCCTCTAAGCGGCTTCTTTTTAACCATATAACCGATACCCATAAAGACAAAGAACAGGACGAATACGGTAAAGGTAATGGCAAGCATGGGAAGCAATTGACTAAGCATAGAGGAGACCTCGATTTTTAAAAATAGTGTGGCTATCTACTAGGGTAGTACCTTAATAGTATAGCAAAACCAGTATAGCAAATTTTTGTATGGCTCGTTGATGGTTATCGAGCCGTTTACAGTATTGCGACTAAGTTCTATTGCCAACAAGCTCTAAGGCTGTTTGTCAGCACGTAATGCTTGCATCGCTGGTGTTTGTACCACTTGCCACTGGTCAGTATTCTTATCAGAACCCGTCGTCTTTGCCTCATCAGCTAAGACAACAAACAAGGCGGCTATATCTTGTGCTTTGGCTGTTGCAAGGGCTTTTTCATAAGGCATCGCAGTTAGGGCGGTTGCCCAAGCATCTGCCAGTGCGACTGAGTCTGCTGCAACGGTTACCGATGGTGCGCCGCCCGCGATAGGCTTGCCAGTGGTTGGATCAATCGTATGACTGTATCGCTGACCGTCGAATATGACGGAATTACGATAGTTGCCAGAAGTTGCCAAATACATCTGATTATCGGTATTGATTGGTTGACGAATCGCTGATATTGTCTGACGCTCGCTGACCGTACTGTCCTCAATAGGCGCATCAATCGCAATTTGCCACGGCTGCTGTTGGTTATTGACCCCAGAGGTTGCAATTTCACCCCCTATCTCTACCATGTAGTTGCGAATTTGATAGTCATCTCTGAGCACATCGGCAATCACATCGACGCCATAACCTTTAGCAACTGCTGAGAAATCAAGCCCGACACCGTCTTTGGTTTTATAAATGCTCTGCTCTTTTTGTATGATGCTCTCAAAATCGACCAAGGCTTTTGCTTGAGCAATCTCAAGTGCTGTCGGTTGACTTTGCAAGCGCTCAACGGTCATGGTGCTACCAAAGCCCCAAGTCTCTACCAATGGCATGACGGTAGGATCAAAGGCGCCACCAGATTGCTGATAGACGATTCGTGACACATCAAGCACGTGAGCAAAATCTGCATCGATAGTGAGGGGGATGTCTTTACCTAATTGGTTGAACTTAGAGATAGTAGAGTCTGCTTGATAGGTAGACATACTGTCATTGATTTGCTGCAAGCGCTTATCAATCGACGCTTGGATGGCCGCTTCATCTGCATCCGCAGGTAGCTGATAACTGATATGGTAGCTCGTTCCCATGGTCTCACCGCTGAGATAGTCATAATCTGGCGTTTGCTGGCAAGCGCTAAGACTGAATACAGCACTGATAGCCATAACGGGCAATAAGGTGGTTTTCATCGATTTTCTAGACAATGAGAGTGGGGATAATTTTTGCATTATTGGTTTTCTCATATTAATCACAATAGCTTTTATGGCAAAAGGGTGAGTGGCACGTTCTATTAGCGTTGCCCATTTTACACCCCTTGTCACCCATAACGCCAATCATCGACTTAAGACCTAGTGGCTTAAACGACTAGATTTATTTTACTTTTGATTCACGGATGAGCTTATATAGTTTTGGTGGCGATAGGCGGTTGACCGTGGTCGCCAGCTTTTCTTTATTACCTGCCACGATGATGTATTCTTCACCCTTAATCAGAGCTTTTATGACCTGTTTAGCAAAGGTAGCTGTGGTTAATCCTTTATTGGTTGCCTCGTCCATCGTTCCTTGCGCGCTACCATCACCAGTCAAGGCGTTAATAGAAATACTGGTTTGAATAAATCCTGGGAATATCGTCGCCACCTCTATGCCTTGCTCGTACAGTTCTGCACGCAGACTGTTTGCCCACATATGAAGTGCGGCTTTGGCTGCTCCATAAGCGCCGCGATATTGTGTGCCTAATAAACCAGCCACGCTCGATACCATGACAATTTTGCCGCCACCTTGCGCGATCATATCTGGCAGTACTAGTCTGGTCAGACGTGTCTGCGCAAAATAATCTATCTCCATAATTTGGCGCTCAACTTCTTCAGTGGTTTCCATAATAAGCGAGCGTTGACTGATGCCAGCATTATTAATAAGCCAATCAATTTTTCCAGCTTGAGCTTTAGCTGTCTTATACGCGTCTTTTGCTTGTTTGGCATCGGTGATATCAAAAGGGATGATGAAATGGTCTTTGCTGTTTTTACAGCGGTTTTTGACTGCTACTAATTTTGCCTCATCACGCCCACTTAAAATAATGGTGGCACCACGTTTGGCAAAGGCGATGGCTAATGCTGCACCGATACCACTAGAAGCACCAGTAATCCAAATGGTCAAATCTTTAATGTTGGTTTTCATAAGAATCCTTTCTTAAGGCAATAAACAATTAATCATATAGTAGAGGGCAGGCGGTCTGCCATTTAGATTTGTAGGCTTATTATGCAAGAGTTGCATTTAGTCAGCGCCAAAAAAAGAGCCTCAATTGAGACTCTTTTTTATTTATTACTTTAGAATACTTTTTTACGTAGCCACTTGCTTAGTTACTCACTTAACCGCCGAAGTCATCAAGCATGATGTTTTCATCTTCCACACCCAAGCTGTGTAGCATGTCGATGACCGCTGCATTCATCATCGGTGGCCCACACATGTAGTATTCACAGTCTTCTGGGTTTGGATGGTTTTTCAGATAGTTTTCAAGTAGTACATTATGGATAAAGCCGGTTGGACCTTCCCAATTGTCTTCTGGTAATGGATCAGACAAAGCCACATGCCACTCAAAGTTATCAAACTCTTCTGCTAGTTGATCATAATCTTCAACATAGAACATCTCACGAATAGAGCGTGCACCATACCAAAAGCTGATTTTACGCTTAGTATGTAAGCGTTTAAGCTGATCGAAGATGTGCGAGCGCATCGGTGCCATACCAGCACCACCACCAACGAAAATCATTTCAGCGTCAGTCTCTTTGGCAAAGAATTCACCATAAGGACCCGAAACCGTTACTTTATCGCCAGGTACTAGGCTAAATACCCATGATGACATTTTGCCTGGTGGAATACCATCAGGACCGCGTGGCGGTGGACTAGCGATACGAATATTAAACTTAATAAGGCCTTTTTCTTCAGGGTAGTTGGCCATCGAGTAAGCACGAATAACTGGCTCATCAACTTTTGAGACATAGTTGAAAATACCAAATTTTTCCCAATCTTCACGGTATTCTTCGTCAATGATAAAGTCTTTATAATGAACTTCATGCGGTGGCGCCTCTAACTGTACATAACCACCAGCACGGAAGTTCACTTCTTCGCCATCTGGAATTTTAAGGACCAGCTCTTTAATAAAGGTAGCAACGTTATCATTAGAGAGAACTTCACATTCCCACTTTTGTACATCAAAAAACTCAGGGTCAATCTCGATTTTCATGTCTTGCTTAACGGCTACCTGACAAGCCAGACGCATGTGATTGCGAATTTCGCCTTGAGTAAAATAGCCTTCTTCGGTGGGCAAGATAGAGCCGCCCCCTTCAATAACGCGGCAGCGACACTGCGCACAAGTACCACCGCCACCACAGGCTGAAGATAAGAAAATACCTTCGCTTGCAAGGGTTTGTAGTAATTTACCGCCTGCTGGGGTCACGACGTCATTATCGGGATTATCATTGATATGGATGGTAACATCGCCTGAACTGACCAGTCTTGAGCGCGCCGCCAAAATAATGGCAACGAGGCCCATGATGATCAAGGTAAACATAGCAACGCCACCAATCGCCGTAGCGTAATCCATGGTAGGTATCCTTAATCTATGGAGTAGGGGTGCGAAAAGACGTCATTGCGTGTTTCCTGAACCCCTACCGAATAAATGAATTAAATAGGTCAAATCGCTAAATAGGCTGTTAAGCTTAGCGGTCTAAATTGACATACCGCCGAAAGACATAAAGCCAAGTGACATCAGACCAACTGTGATAAAAGTAATACCAAGACCACGCAGCGGTGCTGGAATGTCTGAGTATTTTAACTTTTCACGGATACCGGCCAATGCGGTAATCGCCAATGCCCAACCGAAGCCTGCTCCCACACCATACACGACAGATTCGCCGAAATTATAGTCTCGCTCAACCATAAATAGTACACCACCTAAGATGGCGCAGTTCACAGTGATAAGTGGCAAGAACACCCCAAGGGCGTTATACAGACTAGGAACGAACTTATCGAGGAACATCTCTAGAATCTGTACGGTCGCAGCAATCAAGCCGATATAACTGAGCAAGCCCAAAAAGCTTAAATCGATATCAGGGAAACCTGCCCATGCCAGCGCACCATCTTTGAGAATGAACTGAAAGAGTAAGTTGTTTAATGGTACGGTAATCGCCATCACGACGACCACGGCAACACCCAGACCAATAGCGGTTGAAACCTTCTTTGATACGGCCAAGAAAGTACACATACCTAAGAAATAGGCCAGCGCCATATTCTCAATAAAGACTGAGGTTATAAATAAACTAACATAATGTCCCATTAGTGACCGCCTCCATGTGCCATGCCTTTAGACTGCGGCTTCATTACAAATTCAGCGTCTTCAACCTGCTCAGGTTTCCAGATACGGATAATGGCAATGAACAAACCAATAATAAAGAATGCTGACGGTGGCAACAGTAATAGACCGTTTGGAATATACCAACCGCCATCAGTGACAGGCTGTAGGATGGTGATACCAAACCACGTACCTGAACCAAGTAGCTCACGGATAGTCGCGACAAACAGCAAAACCGCAGAATAGCCAAGACCATTACCAATACCATCTAAAAAGCTTGGCACTGGGGGATTGCTCATGGCAAATGCTTCGGCACGACCCATCACGATACAGTTGGTGATAATCAAACCAACGAAGACCGACAAGCCTTTACTCACATCATAAGCAACGGCTTTTAGCACCTGATCGACCAAGATAACCAAGGAAGCAATAATGGTCATCTGTACGATAATACGAATGCTTGAAGGGATTTGCTTACGAATGATCGAGATAAAGAAGCTTGAAAACGCCGTGACTAAGGTCAACGCCACACACATTACCATGGCATTAGCCATGCTTGTGGTGACAGCCAGCGCCGAACAGATACCAAGAATCTGTAGGGCAATGGGGTTATTATCAAAAATAGGCGAGGTTAAAATACTTTTAGTGTCAGCCATGTTATGCCTCCTTGCCGTTTGCTACTGGTCGTTTGGCTGCCAGTTCGGTTTCAGGTTGAGCGCTCAGCGTTGATTGCGTAGCTTGTGTATCTGCCGCATTATCAATTGCTTGACCACTCTCTTTACGTAGCGTATCTAAATAAGGCTTATAACCTTGCTCACCCAACCAAAACTGAATCATGTTACTGACACCGCGACCGGTCAAGGTTGCACCACTGATACCATCGACCCAGTTATCTTTCGGTGTACCCGCTTTGGTCACACCCGTGGCAACATTACCGTTTTCGTCATATGAGTGGATACCGCTCCACTTCGCACGCCACTCTGGCTCTTCGATACGAGCACCCAGACCTGGTGTTTCTTTATGCTCATAAAAGCTGATGCCTTTAATGGTATTCATATCGCTTTCAAGGGTTAAGAAACCATAGATAGTGCCCCATAGTCCATAGCCTTGAATCGGCAAAACAACCATTTCAGGTTTGCCTGCGTCATCTTTTTTAACATAGACTTTGGCATATTTGGGTTTACGACCAATACCAGCAGGGTCGTTGTTGCCTAAATCTTCACTCAGTGCTTTATTCTTAGTCGCTTGGCTTGCGTCATAAGCATTACGATCAGGGATGCCAGCGGCTTTTAGCGCTTCGTCATCAACGTAGCTGCCTTTACTTAAGTCAATAATTTCGACATCGAAATCTTTAAAACGTTCAGCAACATCATCTGCTGTATCAGACTCGGCATCGTACATGCCAGCGGCGACCAAGATGTTTTTGTTACGGTCTAAGCGTGCGTTTTCAATTTGAGCAGGTTTTAGACCAACCGCTACTGCTGAAACTAAGACGGAACACACCAAGCATAGTGTCAATGCCACACTGATGGTTTTCGCATTATTACTTTTGGGCTTGGACATAACGAACCCTCCGAGCTGTTTGGCGTTTGATGTTTGCTTGGGTCACAAAGTAATCAAACAATGGAGCAAATAAGTTGGCGAATAAAATGGCCAGCATGATGCCTTCTGGGAAAGCTGGGTTCACGACGCGAATCAATACCGTCATAAAACCAATCAAGATACCATAAGCCCAGCGGCCTTTATTGGTATGCGCAGCTGATACAGGATCGGTTGCCATAAACACGGCACCAAAGGCAAAGCCGCCGATCACTAGGTGCCAATAGAACGGCAAGTTCATCATCATATTGTCTTCAGAACCAATCATATTAAAGACAAGAGAAGTAGCAATCAGACCTACCACACAACCTGCCATAATACGCCATGAAGCAATACGCGTCCAAAGTAGAACGACGGCACCCATTAGGATAGCCAGTGTTGATACTTCACCGATACTACCTTGCATATTACCTAAGAACGCATCACCCCAAGTAATCGCATTACCATAGACGTCGACGAAGTCTTGAGGGACTACGCCTAACGCGGCAAGACCAAGTGGCGTCGCACCAGAGAAACCATCGACCGCCGTCCATACTGAGTCACCAGACATATAAGCAGGGTAAGCAAAGTATAAGAATGCGCGACCCGATAGGGCAGGGTTCAGGAAGTTTTTACCCGTACCACCGAACACTTCTTTTGCGACTACGACACCAAAGATAATACCGAGGGCAACTTGCCATAAAGGAATATCTGGTGGTAAACAAAGCGCAAACAGCACTGAGGTCACAAAGAAACCTTCGTTGACTTCATGACCGCGCACTACGGCAAAGATAATCTCACAGAGAATACCGACCGCAAAAGTGACGATATAAATCGGTAAAAATTGCATCGCCCCGTAAACGAAGCTTGCCCAGATACTGTCTGGGTTATAGCCTGCCATACTGGTGATAACAGTACGCCAGCCTTCAGGCTGCAAACCAAGCGTTGCAATCGCCGTTAGTGCTTGATGACCGATGTTGTACATACCCCAAAACATGGCTGGGAAAGTACATAACCATACGGTAATCATAATACGCTTTAGGTCGATACCGTCGCGTACGTGTGATGCTGAGTATGTGGTTGAGCTTGGTTGACGCAAAAACGTATCAAACATCTCAAAGATAGCATAGTATTTTTCGTGTTTGCCACCCTTGGTGAAAGACGGCTCCATACGATCGAACATATTGTGTAAAAATTTCATCGTGGTTAGCCCTCCAGCTCAATGCGCGTCAAGTTATCACGCAAAATATCACCGAATTCATATTTGCCAGGAGATACGAAGGTGCATAATGCTAAATCTTCTTCGTCCAATTCGAGCACGCCCAAATCTACGGCGCTAATCATGTCTTCGACAATTAATGCACGTAGTAACTGTGTCGGCAGATAATCTTGCGGCATGACCTCTTCATAAACCCCGATAGGTACCATCGCTCGCGGTGAACCATTACTCGTGGTCGTAAAGTTATATTTCTTATTACCAAAAAACTTAGAAATATAAATAGGCAGCTTAGAGAAGCGGTTGGTGCCGACACTTAGGAAATGGAACGCTGGACGTTCACGCCCTTCAGGCAGCACACTGATTTGATTATGAAAGCGACCAAGATAAGCCGTATTGCCAAATACTTTGCGACCTGACAACACCGAACCAGAAATAATACGGTTCTCGCCAGCCGCCAGCTGTCCTTTGGTCAGAGCAGCGATATCAGCACCGCGCTCAGTAGCCACCAAACGTGGCTTGGTGACCGCAGGACCCGCCAAACTAATGATACGGCGCGTATACAAGCGACCGCTGGTGAATAGCTTACCGATCGCAATCACGTCTTGATAGCCAATCGTCCATACGGTCACGCCGCGCATGATTGGGTGCAAAAAGTGAATGTGCGTGCCAGCCAGACCAGCAGGATGCTTACCAGTAAAGCTATGATACTCAGTGACATTATTAGCCGCCGTTTTGGCAACTGGCGTCAATTGGGCATCACCATGATGGCAAACAAAGGTCTTGGGGCTGAGTGTCGATAAGACAGCAAGTCCGTCATTGAACGCTTGCAACTGATCGTTAATCAGCAGCATTGGGTCAAATGCTAATGGATTGGTATCCATAGCGGTGACAAAAATAGCATGAGGACGGGCACCGATTTCTGGCGCACGGCTATAAGGGCGCGTGCGAAACGCGGTCCATTCGCCAGAGGCAAGCAGTTGGGTTTCAACGACTTCAGCGTCTAGGTCAGCAAGTTGCTGGGAGTCATAGCGCTCGAAGTCTACTTCTTCACCGTTTGGGTCGACCGCAATCACAAGGCTCTCAAACACACGACGTTCACCGCGTTTAATCGCGACGACTTTACCAGCAGCAGGGGCAGTATAGATAACGCCAACTCGTTTTTTGTCTTCAAAAACGGGCTGACCCTTTGCTACGATATCACCTTCTTTGACATTCATCGTGGGCTTCATGCCCACATAATCATAGCCAATAACGGCGACATGTGTCGGTTGGTGCTCAGATATCTCGCGGGATGATTCACCGGTGATGGGCAAATCCAAACCTTTTTTGATGGTAATCATAAGCGAAAACTTAGTCCATAGTCTAAAACGATACCAGACGTCCTGTTTGGTATATCGGTAGCATGAACATCTGCGTCATTCAATAAAGCCCCCACGTCTCTCTTCCTATAGTAGGATAGTGACAAAGGGTCTCTGAAAATAACGCATGATCATAACTACTAGTAAGAGTATTAACGCTGACCTTAGACTCCTTAACAACACGTTAATGTCTTATTCGAATGACCAAAGTGGCGACTGGCTACCAAGGTGTATGTTAAAACCATCAAATCAAAAACAATCGTTCAAGCCTTTAGCGAAAATGATTGTGTAGACAATAGCTCTATCATACGTTTCATTGAAAATTAAAGCTTGTAACACCAGCGCAATTGACCACCCTTATCGGTTTGGTATCTTGTTAATAGATACGCAATTAGATAAGAATGCAGCCAAAAGATGATCTATCGAAATAGATGATAAACTGGTTGACAGATAAACTAGCGAAGCCATTATTAAGTAGATTTCACTCACATCAATAAGCGGCTATACAGCTAGTAATGACTGTTCTAAAATAGTTAGCTAGTGATAGAGATACGATAGAGACTATAAAAAAGAAAGAGGCGTCATTAGAGTTTAGTGCTGTAGAGTAGACTGTTTAGAGGCCACCAGTTGAAATTTCTAATATAACCCTTCTTAGCAATATGTCAGCCAACATCAAAAAGATGCACTTAGCTGCTGCTCGACTCATCCTGACCGCTATGCAACACTAAGCCATAAATGACTCAATAAAAAGCGCAGCGCATGGTTACTATCACATAGAAACAAATAAAAATTTACCTAGGATTATACGCTAAATTGACCTAAAATTGCCAGTCAGTAATTGAATTTATCTAATGTTGCCAGTGATTCAATGTATTAAAACTTATGGTTATGATTGACCATTTTTTTATGGTCATTTCTATCTATCGAAGCGGATTTTGGGTCTATCATGGATAGCTTTTGATTCGTCTATATATTAAGTCACTTTTGACTGATGTTTTTATGCGTGTTTAGAGGGTGTTGAACGTTCAATACACCCTGATTTTTGAATTTACTTTTCTAAATATATTTATTGTTGTGCTTTATAAGGAATGCTATATGTGTGCTGTGCCTGTCATTATCCCGGCGATTGATTTAAAAGATGGTAAATGTGTCCGCTTAAAACAAGGCCGTATGGAGGATGATACGGTTTTTTCTGATGATCCAGTGGCCATGGCAGCACGCTGGGTAGAGGAAGGTGCACGTCGACTGCATTTGGTTGATTTGAATGGGGCATTTGACGGCGTACCCGTTCATAGACAAGTGGTAAATGACATTACTAAAGCGTATCCGAATCTGCCTATTCAGTTAGGCGGCGGTGTGCGCAACATGAATACCATTGAGCAATATATTACGGCTGGTTTGACTTATATCATCATTGGTACAAAAGCGGTCGAAGATCCGGAGTTTGTCGCAGAAGCTTGCCGCGAATTTCCGGGTCATATCATTGTAGGTATCGATGCTAAAGACGGCATGGTCGCGACTCATGGTTGGGCAAATGTGACGGATACCAAGGCGACCGAGCTTGCAAAGCGCTTTGCAGATGTCGGCGTATCGTCGATTGTCTACACCGATATCAACCGCGATGGCATGATGCAAGGCGTCAACGTTGAACAAACTGTCAATTTAGCACGTGAAGGCGGCTTGCCTGTGATTGCCTCAGGCGGCGTGACCAATATGAAAGATATCGAACTGCTGAAACCTTATGGCGATTGTATTGAAGGTATCATTACTGGTCGCGCAATCTATGAAGGCACGTTAAACTTGGGCGAGGCACAAGTTTATTTGGACAGTTAATGATTATTGAACATTCAGTAAAGAAAGATGAGTACGAAAATCTATAAAAAGCAAAGGATGCTTATGAACACTCACTTTGACCGTTCAACGATGCGCGATTTTATAAAAGCGTGCGGTCAAATGCTGTTGTTACTAAGCATTCTTTTTACCTTTCCAGTGTATGCGGCCGGTGAAGAGGTGACTGGTATCACCACTGCATTGGGGATAGATACAGCAGAAAATCCGGCAGCTGATAAACCTTTACTGGATGCGCCATCAGAAGAGGAAGCTTCAGCATCTCCAGTGGTCATACCTGAACCAGCACCACCGCCCATAATCAGTGGTGAGAGCACCAATAATGCGCAAATCGAAACCACTCCTACTCCGCAAAAAGACAATGACATTCGTCAACGTATTCAGGGTATTTTTTCTGAAATAGAAGGTCTGCAGGCTGTCAATGTCAGTGTTACGCAAGGTGTTGTCACCTTAACCGGAGAGACGCCGAATGAGAAAAAAGCGCAACAAGCCATTAATTTGACCAACCGTCTGACAGATGTGGTCACCGTCGAAGATCGGATTGATCGTACCCTTGATGTTCAAGACAATGTCACTACCGTTTATCAAGGTCTTAAAGCCCAAGCCAAAAATCTAGTCAAAGCCTTGCCACTCCTATTGGTCGGCATTGTCCTATTTGCATTGGTGACATGGTTTGGTAGTTGGCTGTCTAATCGCAAAAAAATGTGGCAGCGGCTCACGCCCAATCCATTTGTCGCCGAATTGCTGTCACAAACCGTTAAAGTCATTTTTATTATTTTCGGTTTGATTCTTGCGCTGAGTTTGATAGGCGCCGAAACCATCTTAGGTACTTTGCTTGGCGGTGCAGGCGTTATCGGTATCGCCGTTGGTTTTGCGGTCAAAGACACTATTGAGAATTACATTGCCTCGCTCATGCTCAGTATTCGCCAACCATTTCGCGCACGTGATCATATTTTGATTAATAATCAAGAGGGGATCGTAGTACGGCTAACCTCACGTGCGACTATTCTGATGACTTTAGATGGCAACCAGTTGCGCATTCCCAATGCTGAAGTATTTAAAGCAACGATTTTAAACTACACCAAAAATCCAGAACGTCGATTTACCTTTGAGTTAGGCGTTGATGCCAATGATGATCCATTAGCGGCTATCAAGGTCGGACTGGATGCGATACATAGATTAGCATTCGTTTTAGATGAACCAAAAGCAGTGGCTGTCATTACCAATGTTGGCGACTCTAATATCATTTTAGAATTTCAAATTTGGGTGGACCAATCAGATACAGACTTCTCAAAAGCACGCAGTATTGCCATTCGTGAGACCAAGCATGCGTTAGAAAATGAAGGCTTCAGCTTGCCTGAACCGATTTATCGTTTGCGTTTTAATAGTAACTTAGAAAAAGCATTTGAGAATATGCAGGCTAACGCTAACACTGATAGTGCTAAGTCAGACATGACAATTACGCCAATCACGCCCAAAGTGCCTGATAAAAACCAGAATGAAGATAATAGCGTTGATGATAAGGACAAAAAACAAGCAAAGGCTCGTGCCAAATTGATTTTACAAGGTCGCAATGCTGATGAGGTGCTTAACGCGCGTCCTGACGACAAACTCATGGAAAAAGTTGAACAGGAAATTGCAGAAAGCTCTGACGAGACTGATTTACTGAATAATAATAGCCCGCAAGAATAATTTGCAAAAACCTGCCAAAAACTAGGCATAAAAAATGCAACGAAACGTATATCTGATTATCATTCAAATACGAGACATTTTTTATGCAAATGAAACACTTGATTATATTCGCCCTAGTGGGCATGGTTGCGTTACTAGGTTTTAACCTCATTAATGGCAATCAACGTGAGAAAGATAGAGAAGTAGTCATAAGTGATGCAGGATCTGAGCAATCTCCCGATACAGTGTTACCAAATACTGATGATGTAGAAAGTGGCTCGGTAGATGTCGCGAGCCAGCCACTTGGCAAACAGCCTAAAGCCATTCTCGATAATGCTACCGCGAAAATAGATCAGGCGCAGGAAGCAGACAAGGAACGTCTAGACCAGATGAGTAATGCGCAATAATGATTTAAATAGTTGTTATAAAATACCACGCACAAAAAAGGCCAACGATGACGTTGGCCTTTTTATTATTTAAAGTGTTTACTAACACTAGCTTTTCTTACTTGCGCCTTTACTACGGCTGCCAGTCTTTTTAGCGGGGCTTCTTCTATCAGTACTTTTCTTATCGGTGGCTTTCTTAGAAGGCGCGCTCTTCGTTTGATTCATTTCACTAGATTGCAATTTGGCTTTTAAATCAAAGTCAATTTGTAGCAGATCCATATTGACACCAGCAACTTTCACTTTAACGCGATCACCCAGTCCGAATAATGTCCCTTTATCTTTACCGATCAGCTGTTGTTGCTGCTCATCGTAAACAAAGAAGTCATCACCGACATTAGAGATGTGAACCAAACCATCAATATATAAGTCAGTCAAGGTAACAAATAAACCGAAGCTTGTGACTGTAGTGACCACACCTTCGAACTCTTCACCAACATGATCTTTCATATAGTGACACTTGAGCCAAGACTCTACATAGCGTGAGGCTTTTTCGGCACGGCGCTCGGTATCTGAGGTTTGCGTGCCAGCCGCTTCAAGAGAAAAGTCCATCACTGGCTGCTGAGTATTGGTCACTTTTGCTTTGATGGCACGATGCAGCATCAAATCAGGGTAACGACGAATCGGCGAGGTGAAGTGGCTATATTCGTCATAAGCTAGCCCAAAGTGACCGATATTGTCAGGCGCATAGTTTGCTTGCATCATTGAGCGCAACAGCATGCTGTGGATACTAATCGCATCGGGTCTGTCTTTGGTGGCTTCAATAATGCGCTGATAATCGGCTTGCGTTGGATTTTCTTCTGGGAAGCTTAAACCAAAGTTCTTTGCGTATTCGTGAATACGCATTGATTTTTCGCCATCAGGTTTGTCATGGTTACGATATAAGACAGGAAGCTCATGCTTGAGTGCAAAGTTCGCTGCACAAGTATTGGCCAGCAGCATACATTCTTCAATGAGTTTTTGAGCATCACCGCGAGTACGCGGTAGGATTGCTTCGATACCACCTTTCTCATTGAACTTAATGTAGGTCTCAACTGTTTCAAACTCCATTGCATGGCGCTCTTCACGCTTTTTAAGCAGCAGCTCATACAATTGATGTAAGGTATCGACAGATTTTTTGACGTCTTTATTACCCGTGAGTGAGTGAGGTACGCTCTTATCTTCTGGATTCTCAAGATAAGCGTTCACTTGATTATACGTTAAACGTGCTTGAGAGTGCATGACAGCAGGATAGAACTCATAACCAGTCACTTTGCCTGCCCGCGATATTTTGATATCGGCGACCATACAAAGACGGTCACGGTCAGGATTCAGTGAGCACAGACCATTAGAGAGCACTTCAGGCAACATTGGAATCACACGATGCGGGAAATATACGGACGTACCGCGCTCGTAGGCATCTTTATCAAGTGGCGAGTTTGGTGTAACGTAATAACTGACATCAGCAATCGCAACTAAGACACGATAGTTGCCACCAGAGCGTTTTTCAGCAAATACGGCATCATCAAAATCACGTGCATCTTCACCATCGATAGTCACCAGCGGCAAATCACGCAAATCTGTACGACCTTTTAAATCTTTTTCAGTCGGCTCTTGATAATCGTTGGCTTGCTTCAGTGCTGCTTCGCTAAAATCTGATGGGATATCATAATTAAGTAAGGTGGTCTCAATAATCAGTTCGCGATCATTGTCATCAGACAGTACTTCAGTGATTTTACCCGTCGCAAATTCATGCTGATTTGGCCAATCAATAACATCAACCTTAACAGGAGAGCCTTGCTTGGCATTCATCGCTTGTACATTTTCTTCAGTAACGGTAATCGGCTGGTGATTATTTGGACTACCAAGCTCGACACAGTAGCCGTCTTCATCACGCGCTAATGTACCAATGAAGTTATTTTGACGACGTTCAACGACATCGACGATACGTCCTTCTGTGCGCCCGCGATTGTCTGTCGATGTACCGACTGCATCTACAGTGTCACCGTTGAAAACCCAGCGCATTTGCTTTTCATGTAAAAACAAATCTGGCATATCGCTTAATAATACAAAGCCAAAGCCTTTAGGATGTGCAGACACTGTACCTCTGACGACATCTTGCTTGGTCACCGTGCGATAGCGATAAGGACGACCGTCGCGGTTTACTTGTCCATCACGTGCCATCGCTTTTAGGCGATTGCCTAAAGCGTCAAACTGGTCTGGGTCATCAATATTAAAGGCTTTTGCCAATTGTTGATGCGTGACTTCACCATGCTCATTAATCGTACTGAGTATCAGTTCGCGACTAGGGATAGGATTGTCATATCTTTTTGCCTCACTTGAGGCGTTTGGATCGTTCCAACTCATAAATTACCGTATCTATTTTTAAAATTATTAATAATGGCTATCTTAACACGAACGACGTTGCAATATCTTGCGTCAATTGTCTTAAGTGTATTTGGTAGCAGGAAGTGGCCACCTTTAATAGGCAACAACTATTAAAACAAATCAAATGTCGATATCGACTGTACTTGATCTATTGGTTATCTTTTTACTGTCTATCTCTTTCGACACTTCTAATACTGTTGTTTGATTAGACTTATCCAAGTATTTCTGAGCCTTATCAACTTCAGTAGTCAAAGTATTGACCGTCTGTTTCATGTTCTCTAGCGCTTCAATTTTATAATTGCTAATCATATCCATCGTATCATAGACGTTATTGAAAGCGTTTTGCAATTTATCAAGCTCAATGCTGCTACTGGTCGCATGCTCATGGATTTCACCTGACTGACGTTTTAGCATCGCTGAGGTCGATTCAATTAAGCTACTGGTGGTTTTATTTAAAGCAGTAATTTGATCAAGCACCAGTTTTTGATTGGTCATCGCTTGTGCAACCACGACCGCTGTACGTAGTGCAGATACGGTGGTTGTGGTGGCTCGATCAACGCCTTTTATCAATTCTAAGTTATTGCGGCGAATGGTATCGAGCGCTAAATAGCCTTGCACGTTCACGGCTAACTGAGTTAAAAAGTCGGTGTTTTTTTGACGCACATAAAACAACATCTCTTCTTTAATAATGCGTGCTTTTTCGGGATCGGTCGCTTCTATCGCATAAACCTTCTGTTCTAACTGCTCATCAATCTTTTTGCCGACATAAACGTATTGGCGTATGGATTGCATCAGCTCCCACATATTGACTTTTTCTTGCTCAATCATCGCATTGTCTTTGAGCAGCTCATCCTTACCATTATATAGACTGGTTACTACGGCGTTGATATGTGATTGTGCCGATTCATATTGACGGAAGTAATCCTGTACTTTATTGCCAAATGGGATGAGACCGAATAACTTACGCGAGCTGGTCAGCTCTTTTTTACTGGGATCTAAATCTTCGACGATGCCGCGCAACTCAGTCAATGACTTGGCGATAGGGGAATTATCAAACAAGCTGTCATTGAGGCTTTTGGCGGGTAAATCAAGCATACGATTAGACACTTGGGCTGATTCACGAATCTCTTTGGTGCCGAGATTATGAATCGATTGCACATTTTGCTGAAACTCAGCACTGTGCACAGAATTATTAATCACATGATCAACAAAGGCATCGACCTTGGCATCAAGTTCTGGGATTTGGCTGTCATCCAATTTGACCATCTGATCTGCTTCGCTTTTTTGTATTTCTCTCACAGGTTCAGGCGCGGTTAGAGAAATACTTGGCGTCGTTGCGTTTTCTGGTGGGGTCAATTCTTGCATGAAATTTCCTTCAATATTGGATAAAAGTAGTGTTTTTGTCAACGACTCTGATGGTCGTGATATACGTTATTTTTATACACTTACTAGAAATTTTTAATAAATGCTGATTAGCAAATATAAAACAGACCTTTAGATTACCGCGTAATCAAATGGTTGAGAAGGTAGGTTTTGTAAAATAGAGTCAGCCAATTATATCTGACTAAACATATTTAAAAGAGATATGTATCTATGCACACAATAAAAAACCATCAATATCCCGCAGTATATTGATGGTTAAGGTTATACATATCTATATTGACTAACAGCCATCTAATAAACAGATTACTTTTTCTTAGTTGGCCCAAGCAGCATACCCATCTGACGACCTTCCATCTTAGGATATTGCTCAACGTTAGCAATCTCAGCAGTATCTTCGATAATACGATCTAGCTGCTTGCGACCAATCTCTTGGTGCGCCATTTCACGGCCACGAAAGCGAATACTGATTTTAACTTTGTCTTGGTCTTCCAAAAAGCTGACGATTTTTTTCAGTTTAACCTGATAATCAGCTTCTTCAGTACTAGGACGCAGCTTCATCTCTTTTAGCTGAGTTTGCTTTTGGTTCTTTTTAGCTTCTTTCGCTTTTTGCTTTTGATCATAGAGGAAATGCTTATAATCCATGATTTTGCATACTGGCGGTTTGGCTTCAGGAACCAATTCGACCAAATCTAGACTGTCCTCACGTGCCGCTTTCATCGCGGTTTCGATATCGACCACGCCCATCTGTTCGCCGTCTTCTTTAACGAGACGGACTTCTTTGGCTGTGATATCTTCGTTGATGTTCAAACGGTTTGACTGTTTAATAGGTATTACTCCTCATCTGTTTTTGGGGTCTGTCGGCCTTTGTCGCTGACAGCGGTCTGTACTAATGTAATAAATTCTGGAACACTCATCACGCCAAGGTTTTCACCTTCACGAGTACGGACATTGACACTGCCCGATTCGACTTCTTTATCCCCTAATACTAGCATATAGGGAACGCGTTCTAATGTTTTCTCTCGTATCTTAAATCCAATCTTTTCGTTACGCAAGTCACTAATAGCTCGCAAACCTGAATTTTTGAGTTCGCTGACCACATTTTCACAAGCATCTGCCTGTTTATCAGTGATATTCATCACCACCACTTGTTGCGGCGCTAGCCAAACGGGCATCCAACCAGCATAGTTTTCAATCAAAATACCAATGAAGCGCTCGAATGAACCTAAGATGGCACGGTGCAACATAATAGGTACTTCGCGCTCGTTTTGCTCATTGACGAATTCGGCATCAAGGCGCTCAGGCATGTTTGGGTCAACCTGAATCGTACCGCACTGCCAGACGCGACCTAAAGAATCTTTCAAACTAAATTCAATCTTCGGACCATAGAATGCACCTTCACCGGGCAGATAAGCCCAATCTAATCCTGAGCTATCTAATGCATCGGCCAAAGCTTTCTCTGCAAAATCCCAAGACTCATCACTACCAACCCGTTTTTCAGGGCGAGTCGAGAGTTTCATAATGATATTGTCAAAACCAAAGTCTTCATAGACGGCAAGGGTTAGTTTAATAAAGTCAGCGACTTCTTGCTGGATTTGCGACTGTGTACAGAAGATATGTGCATCATCTTGGGTAAAACCGCGTACACGCATCAAACCATGTAGCGAACCTGATGGCTCGTTTCGATGGCATGAGCCAAACTCTGCCATACGTAATGGTAAGTCACGGTAAGATTTTAGACCTTGGTTAAAGACTTGCACGTGGCACGGGCAGTTCATTGGTTTTACCGCATAATCACGATTTTCGCTGGCAGTCGTGAACATGTTAGTCGCATAGTTACCCCAATGACCAGAACGCTCCCATAAACTACGATCTACGATTTGCGGTGTTTTAATCTCTTCGTAGCCATTATCGTTTTGTACTTTACGCATATATTGCTCAAGCACTTGGTAAATAGTCCAACCGTTTGCATGCCAAAACACCATACCTGGTGCTTGCTCTTGCATGTGAAACAAGTTCAGTGCCTTACCGATTTTACGGTGATCACGTTTTTCTGCTTCTTCGATACGCTGAATATAGGCTTTTAGGTCTTTCTTATCCGCCCATGCTGTACCATAGATACGTTGCAGTTGCTCGTTCTTGGCATCACCGCGCCAATATGCACCAGACATTTTGGTCAGTTTGAATACTTTTAAAAATCTGGTGTTTGGCACGTGCGGACCACGGCACATATCCACATACTCTTGATGATGATAGAGACCAAAGGCTTCTTCGCCTGGCATATCGTTAATCAGCTTAAGCTTATAGTCTTCACCACGTTCTTCAAAGATTTTAATGACTTCATCGCGTGGCGTTATTTTTTTGATAACGTCATAATCTTGCTTAATCAGCTCCATCATGCGTTTTTCAATGGCTGCCATATGCTCTGGTGTAAACGGCGTTTCGCTATAAATGTCATAATAAAAACCATCATCGATAACGGGACCAATCACCATTTTTACATCAGGATATAACTGCTTAACGGCATGACCTAATAGGTGAGCACAAGAATGGCGAATGATATCGACACCGTCATCATCTTTTGGTGTCACGATTTCAACATTAGCATCATGAGCAATAGGGTCGTGCGCATCAACTAGATGACCATCTACACGCCCGGCGACCGTTGCTTTAGCCAATCCTGCACCAATGCTTTGTGCCACTTCCATGACGGTGGTGCTACCTTCGAAGTTTTTTACGCTACCATCGGGTAAAGTAATCGCTACCATAATCTATTCACCTTTTTGCGTCCGTTGGCAGTGATGATTGCAACCATCAATCATATAACCGCAAGACTGCGTCAATTATATCCAACTGCTATGATATGTTATAAGAGATAGATATCACTTAAAGGCAAAATTTCAAACAATCAACCGTTGAACAATCAAGGCTAATAAGAAATGCCATTAAGCAATATTATAAAGTCAGCTATTATAGCAAAAACTGTGTATCAACACTAGATAGTAAGGGATTAGGTCGGCCTCTATATATAGATGCTATCTATGCGAATATCAAGAAGTGTAAATCATAGTTAAAGGACACAGCGAAGGCAATTATCAATAAGCAGATAAATATGTCAAAAAGTCAGTATAGAGCTTCAAAGTTTTAGCTTAAAGTAAGTTCTTAATGGCAACTCTATAGATGACAATTAATGAATATCGATAGATACTGTTTAAAGCTGAGTCATTATTTACCGTCTAATTTAAAAGAATTAAATGAATGTCAATCT
>NZ_JBQSXK010000029.1:0-25288 GCF_052378115.1 Psychrobacter sp. AOP30-A2-5
TGATAGGTATGTTTGATTATCCCTAAGTAGATGAGAGGGGTGTCCTTTTTCAGTGGACCAATCACCTCTACCAATATCAAAATAGGCAGTAACAATTGTGATTGACTTTTCAGTTGTTGATATTGAATTATCCATTACTACCGCCAATAATCTTTTAGCCAAGGGCTTGGCTTAACATGACGATACCACTTGCCGCCGCTACCATTGATGGCATCTGGCGGATTAATCTCACCATGAAAGATGACAATCTTTGCGCCATCCGGCAGAGTAGGCGCACGCACAAAGTTAAAGGGAATAGGGGCGATGCATTGGTACTTGAAGCTGACACACCATGTTTTATCCCAATACTCTAAATGATGATGCTCACGTAAATAGTTAGACAGATAAGCCTGCTCATGGCGCACTTGGGTACGAATGGTGGCAAAGTTACGCTCAAAATTTGCGAGCAAATCAGGATAAGTGTTCATGCCAATATTGAAACGATAAACAGAGCTATTACCAATCATTCGCCACGGTTTTTTCCAATCACGGATAATCACCACGCTGTCTTTGTGCTGAGCTTGATAGGTAAAAAAGGCGTCTATGTTATCAACAATAACAATGTCGATATCTAAAAATAAAGCCACACCTTTAAGACCATATAGTTCAGGTTTGAAAGTCGTGAGTTTTTTCCAACCACGCTCAGGTCCAGTAGGCAAATCCATCTCTGGAATAGGGTGGCAAGTCACAGCAGGGTCGATACCGCTGCTATCATCAGTGAGGCAGATCATTTGGAAGTCTAAAGTCAAATGGCGACTGACCATATTATAAAGACGGTTGACGTACTCAGCGCCGTATTTGTCACCCCATTTCATACAGATAACATAACGCTGCTCAGCAGTGCTACTGCGTGCATGCGTGTGGTCTGTCGATGAAGTATTGGTTACGTCAGTTGCCATAATGCACTCATATTAATATAAATAAAAAATATTTAGGGCGTGTTCTCATTTTTAACATAGTGATGAAAATGAGATAAATTGTCGCCAAACAAGAAAATAGCGCAGACAATATTGAGCTATTGACTGACTATTTGACGCTGTTTGGCAAAATTTAGCCATCTTTAATCCATTTATAGGACGATCGATTGAAATGAGAACACGCCTTAGTAACGTTTAAAGGTACAAAAGTCAGCCAATACTATCACAGCTAGGATTCACGATATCTCTAAACGTTTGGCTAATTGTAAGGTTATTGCTCATTGTCAGCGCGCGTGGTTGTATCATGAACGTTTTGATCAGCCCGCTTGTTGTCAAGAATGAATTTGGCCAAAGTTTCTTCATCAACGTTGTAAGGATTTCCTAATGTGGGAATGTGTTTGAAACGTCGATAGCCCCACATATAGTGACTACATTTTTCTTCAATCATCTGTTGCATGGCTTGGTTAAGTGCATAAGCGGCGGTCTCGGCATGACGATCATAAAGTGCTGGATCATCGAGCTTATAACAATAGATGTCAAATCCACGACCATCGTCACGGCGAATACAAGATAAGCCGACCAAGGCACATCTGGTTTTACTAGCAAGTTTAGAAGCAAGCGTACTGGTTAGCGTTTTAATACCAAAAAAGGGCACAACCACGCCGCCCGAAGGGTCGGGAACATGATCGGGTAAGACGATACTAAAGCCACCTTGTTTAAGTGTTTTAAATATGGCTTTGACACCGCTACCATCGGTTGGCACTAAGGTCGCATTAAGCCTTGAACGCCCTTGTAGCACAAAGTTGTTGGTAATGTCACCTTTAACAGGTTTGTACATAATGGTTGGGGAACCAAATTGATTGAGCCAAGCGTTCATCATCTCCCATGTACCGAGATGCGGCACGATAGCGAGCATGCCGTTGGCACTCGCAAGTCCTTCTAATAAAATTTCTTTATTATGAACGTCGCGAATCTGAGCAATACTCCACTCAGGTGGCATGGCCCAGCTTTTGATCGATTCAATACTGGTCAAACACTGGTGATAAATAATCTCTTTGGTTACTACTTGTTTTTGCACATCAGTCAGCTTAGGCGCAATTAACGTCATATTGATACTGACTGTACGCATGATACTCAAATTGGGTATCTTAATAATCACCCACGCAACAAAACGTGCCAGTATCTGCAAAACAGACAATGGCACGATTTTAAAAATGTAATACGGATTCATAACCATTCACATAGTGATGAATCACGTAATAAGTACTGAAAAAAAAATCCGGACATCGTTAGACCATTTATTGCGCAGGTTTGTTGGTGTCAGCCTGTGCTTTTTCGCGCACACGGATACCAAGATCACGTAGCTGCTTGCTATCGACTTCAGCAGGTGCTTGAGTTAGTGGACATTCAGCAGTTTTAGTTTTTGGGAAAGCGATAACATCACGGATAGAGTCAGCGCCTACCATAAGCATAATCAGACGATCCAAACCAAAGGCCAAGCCACCATGTGGCGGCGCACCGAATCTTAACGCATCAAGTAAGAAACCAAACTTGTCTTCAGCTTCTTGCTCGCCGATACCTAATGCTTCAAGTACCGCTTGCTGCATGTCGTAGGTATTGATACGTAAGCTACCACCGCCAACTTCTGTACCGTTCAATACCATATCATAAGCGATAGAGAGGGCAGATTCTGGGTTGTTTTTCAATTCATCAACAGAACCTTTAGGTTTAGTAAACGGGTGATGCATTGACGTCCAACGACCATCGTCCGTTTGCTCAAACATTGGGAAATCAGTGACCCAAAGTGGTGCCCACTGACAAGTAGTCATCTCAAGGTCTAGACCAATTTTTTGGCGTAGTGCGCCGATTGCGTCATTGACGACACTGGCTTTATCCGCACCAAAGAATATAATATCGTTGCTTTCTGCACCAGTACGCTCAATCAAGCTTACCAATACGTCATCGGTCATATTTTTGATGATAGGAGACTGAAGACCAGATTCTTGGTCAACGCCGTTGTTGATATTGCTCGCATCGTTAACTTTGATATACGCCAAACCACGTGCACCGTAAATGCTAACGAATTTGGTATAAGCATCGATTTGCTTACGGCTTAATGAAGCACCACCAGGGATACGTAGCGCAGCAACGCGACCTTTAGGATCGTTAGCAGGACCGGCAAATACTTTAAAATCAACGTCTTTCATTAAATCAGCAACGTCGATGAGCTTTAATGGAATACGTAAGTCAGGCTTGTCTGAGGCATAGTCACGCATAGCTTCTGCGTAAGTCATGCGTGGGAATTGCTCAAACTCAACATCCATCATGGTTTTGAATAAATGCTTAATCAAACCTTCGTTGATGTTCATGATTTCTTCTTCATTTAAGAAAGAAGTCTCAATATCGACTTGGGTAAATTCAGGCTGACGGTCAGCACGTAAGTCTTCGTCACGGAAACACTTAGCGATTTGATAATAACGATCAAATCCTGACACCATTAACAACTGTTTAAACAGCTGTGGTGACTGCGGCAAAGCAAAGAAGTTACCTGGGCGTGTGCGTGATGGCACAAGATAATCGCGCGCGCCTTCTGGTGTCGCACGAGTCAAGATAGGGGTTTCAACGTCTAAGAAACCATGGTCATCTAAGTAACGACGAATGGCTGACGTGGCTTTAGCACGGAAAACCATACGCTCTTGCATTTGCGGACGACGCATATCAAGATAGCGATATTTTAAACGCAAGTCTTCTGATACCGTGGTTTTCTCATCATTTAATGGGAAAGGCGGTGTTTCAGATTTCGCCAATACTTCAATTTCTTTGCCCAACAGCTCAATCTGACCACTGGTCATATTATTGTTTTCAGTACCCGCGTAGCGTTGACGTACGCGACCAGTGATTTTTAGCACATATTCAGGACGTACCGCATCAGCAGTAGCAAAGGCTTCTGGTGTATCAGGGTCAACGACGACCTGCAAGATACCAGCGCGGTCACGCATGTCTAAAAAAATCACGCCACCGTGATCGCGACGACGATGTACCCAGCCTACGATACTGATGGTTTGATCGATGAAGCTTTCGGTTACGGCTCCGCAATATTCGTCTCGATATTCGCTATGCGTCATAGTGCTTTGCGTCATAATATAATTATCCAGTTGTCAGCCCAATTCGAAATACAATAATGCAGCCATTGCTGTACGATTCAAGCTATCCGCTAAAAACGCACAAACACCGCGATTAAGACAAATGGTCATCACGTTGGCTACAGAAAATTTGGTGTAAACGCATATTATGCCTAATCTGCCCTTGTTATACAACCAGTGGCGTCCAATCAAAGGGTAGGAAAGTATCAGTAATGGGCGTATTTATTCAGTAACATTTGCATTGGGTTAAATATTGTCATTTTGCTTGAAAATATCAGCCACTGTGCACATATCAGGCTCACTTATAAAATCTTATTAAAATTATTCTAATCATGTAAGGAATGCTACTCATGCTTTTTCACCCTGCTAAGAACCCTGTTGAGCTACAAGTTGTTCATCTAAATAAAAGCCAAGAACAACGCCGTGAAGACTTAATGGAGGCAACTCAAGGTAAAGCCGCGCTTAAGCAATTCAAAAAAGTAATGGCTAAAAAAGCCAAGCAAGCATTGAAGGCAAAAAGCAAAAATAAGAAAAAAAACAGTGATAATAAATCACAAGTTTTCGTTCTCGACTTTGACGGTGATATCAAAGCCACGGCAGTTAAACATTTACGCGAAGAAATCAGCACATTGATCAGCAGCGCAAATAAAGGTGATGAAGTCGTGGTACGTCTTGAATCAGGCGGCGGCTTGGTTCATGGTTATGGTTTGGCAGCAGCGCAATTGGCACGTCTAAAAGAGGCTGGTTTAAAATTGACAGTTTGTGTCGATAAAGTCGCGGCCAGTGGCGGTTATATGATGGCTTGTGTGGCAGATAACGTAGTGGCTGCGCCCTTTGCCATTATTGGCTCAATCGGTGTGGTATCACAGTTACCAAACTTTCATAAATGGCTAAAAAATCATGACGTCGATTATGAGATGTTTACCGCTGGTGACTATAAACGTACTGTCACTATGTTTGGTGAAAATGATGCTGACGACCGTGCCAAATACCAAGAAGAGCTTGAGCAAACGCACGAATTGTTCAAACATTTCGTGAACACGTATCGTCCGGCATTGGAGGTCGCGAAAGTGGCAACAGGCGAGCATTGGTATGGCGAAGATGCACTAAAATTGAATTTAATTGACAGTCTGCAAACCTCAGACAGCTATATTTTAGAGCGTATGGAAGACAATGAAGTCTATGCGCTGCATTCACGTCAAAAGCCAACGCTGGCCGAAAAGTTGGGATTGTCACAAGCGGCAGAGGCCACCGTGAATATGGCGATTGATAAACTACCAGATGCGCTAGCACGCTTTGATTTTAATAGCCGTTTAAATATCCTAAAGTAGTTTTCAATTTTCCACTCTAAATAGATGCATTGTTTGTATTTTGTAAAAGGCGTGTCCTAGCGGGTCGCGCCTTTTTGCTGTTTATTCATAAATGCTGTGTTATAAATGTGGCATACAGAACAGAGTATACGCACGTACACTATAAAATTAATATTGGGCTTTTTATAAAAGCTTTATGTGAACGTGATGAAAATAATTAACCATCAGCAAGGAAAAGGATGCCAGCTATGTCTGAAAATACATTGATGTTTACCGCCACCGAACATGGTCAAACCATGCACGCCAAAGTCAAAGCATTTATCGAAACTCATATTGAACCAATAGAAGCACAGTTTTGGGCGGATTGTCATGCGCAAAACCCAGACGGTAATTGGAAAAATTGGCAATGGCCAGAAAAATACGAGAGTTTGCGTAAACAAGCACGCGAAGCCGGTCTATGGAATTTGTTTTTGCCAGATGACACGCTAGGGGCAGGGCTGTCGGTGACCGATTATGCACCGATTGCCGAGCTCACTGGACGCAGTTTATTAGCGCCTTATGTCTTTAACTGTAATGCCCCTGATAGCGGCAATATGGAGCTTTTATGGCGCTATGGTTCAGAGGAGCAGCAAGACAAATGGCTAACGCCAATCTTAGAAGGTAGAACGCGTTCGGTATTTTGTATGACTGAGCCTGATGTCGCCTCCAGTGATGCGACCAATATGCAAGCGACAGCTGTGGTTGATGGCGATGAGATTATTATCAATGGCAGTAAATGGTGGTCATCGGGTCTGGGTGACCCTGCGGTCGATATTTTGATTGTGATGGCGTACACGCCTGATGAGAATAAAGACCGTCATCATCAGCATTCGATGGTATTGGTCCCAGCAAAGACAGCGGGTGTCAACATCGAGCGTATGCTCAAAGTCTTTGGCGATTATGATGCGCCGCACGGCCATGGTGAAGTCAGCTTTGATAATGTACGTGTGCCAGTCAGTCACTTTATTGGTGGAGCGGGTATGGGCTTTGAGATTGCGCAAGGTCGCTTAGGACCAGGTCGTATCCACCATTGCATGCGCTGTATTGGCGCTGCCGAAAAGTCGCTAGAGCTGGCTGTTAAGCGCGGCATGGAGCGTACGGCTTTTGGTAAGCCATTATTACAACTGGGTGGTAATTTTGAGCGTATCGCTGAGGCGCGTATTAAGATTGACCAAGCGCGTTTATTGACACTATATGCAGCGCAAAAAATGGACGCGCAAGGCACAAAAGCAGCATTGACTGAAATCTCTGCTATTAAAGTGGTTGCGCCAACCGTGCTACAAGAAGTGGTTGATATGGCGATTCAGATTCACGGTGGTATGGGCGTTTGCCAAGATACCATGTTGCCTGCATTCTTTGCCCAAGCTCGAGCGCTGCGCTTAGCTGATGGTCCTGATGAAGTGCATAAAACCATGATTGCTAAGTTAGAATTAAAGCGTCAGGGTTTTATTCGTCCTTCTAAATCTGGTAAATCCTAAGTTTATTTATTCATAAACTTATAGAGATTGATTTAAATAACCATCTGCTTAACTTAATTTCTCATTGAAAGTCACTATTACGCCGTTAATAGTGAATTTTCATCCCTATACTCACTGATAAAACATAATTGACCACACGATAAGGAATGTCATATGGCAACTGCTAATCAAAGCAGCACTACCGTCAAAGAAGTAGCTAATAAAATCTTAGATAAAGGCGGCGAGGTTCGTGAGGGCGAAGAGCTTGATGCCAAAGCGGTCAGCTCATGGCTACGTGCTCAAGGCGTCGATATAGAAGGCGAGCCTACCGTTACTCAATTTTCAGGTGGTGCATCAAACTGGACCTATCGTTTGCAATATGAAGGCGAAGGTAAAAGTAAAAGCCAAGATTTAATTTTACGCCGTCCACCAAAAGGCACTAAAGCCAAATCAGCACACGACATGGTGCGCGAATATACGGTTCAAAAATCCTTAAAAGATGCTTATCCTTATGTACCTAAAATGGTCGCGTTATGTACGGATGAGTCCGTCATCGGTGCAGACTTTTATGTCATGGAGCGTATGGAAGGTATCATTCCTCGTGCCAATTTGCCAAAAGGCATCGATTTAAATGAAGAGCAAACGCGTGCATTATGTACCAATGTCATCGACGCTTTGATTGAATTGCATCAAGTCGATTATAAAGCGCATCCTGATTTGGTCAATCTTGGACGCGGTGAAGGTTACTGTGAGCGCCAAGTGACAGGTTGGGACAAGCGTTATGTCAAAGCCAAAACGCCCAATGTGCCAAGCTTTGCCTTGGTAAGACAATGGCTTGGTAAACATACGCCTGCTGACAGTAAGACTTGCCTCATTCATAACGATTGGCGCTTTGATAATGTGATTTTGGATGCAGCAGATCCGACCAAGGTGATCGGCGTACTTGATTGGGAAATGGCGACCTTGGGCGATCCTTTGATGGATTTGGGCAGCGCATTGGCGTATTGGATTGAAGAAGATGACAACATCATTATGCAGCAGTCACGCCGTCAGCCCACCCATTTAAAAGGCATGATGACTCGCGATGAGGTGGTTGCTTATTATCTTGAGCAGACAGGTCTAAAGATAGACAACTGGACATTTTATGAAGTGTTTGGTCTGTTCCGTCTAGCGGGTATCGTTCAGCAAATTTATTATCGCTACTATCATAAACAAACGACCAATCCCGCCTTTAAAAATTTCTGGATTATTGTGCACGTATTACATGCCAAATGTCTTAAACTAATTGCTCAATATGAAGGTGAGATTTTGTTTACTAGCCGAGTACAGCCGCATTTGCAAGATATAGGTGTTGATGCTGCGACGATTGAGCAGTTGCCAAGTCCTATACAGGCTGTTATTAAAGGTATTTTGCCAAAGAGCTATTTTGGACAAAGCGCACCTAAAGCTGAAGAGTAAGCAAATTAAAAATTGAAAATCTAGGGCTTTTAAAAATTATAAGAGTGCGATTAATAAGGCAATATTTTATGACAACCATACTTTTGGCCCGTCATGGTCAAGCGTCATTTGGACAAGAGAATTACGATCAACTCTCAGAGCTGGGTGGCAAGCAAGCGCAGATGCTAGGTCAGCATTACGCGACGACTCAGCGTCGAATTGATGCGATTTTTACTGGTAGTTTGGTTAGGCAGCAAGACTCTGCACATCATTTTTGGCAGCGTTATCAGTCATTTTTTGATAGCGATAGTAATATCTCTAGTAAGCCTGCGATCGATATGAGTGCAGCACCGGATAGCTATGTACTGCCACAATTTGATGAATTTAATCATAAGGACGTGTTGATAAAGTCTAATCCTGCTTTTATGAGTAAAGGTGCTATTGCGGCTGAGATTGCGCAAGCAGAAGTGCCGTCTATGCGTTTAGCGGAGTTGTTTGATGCCGCAATGCAGCGCTGGCATGCAGGTGAGAATGACGGTGATTATATTGAGAGCTGGTCACAATTTAATGAGCGGGCAAAACAAGCGCTTGAGCAAGTGCGTTTGCAAGTGGCTAATCTGAATTTAGAGCGTGATAGTACGGTGCTGGTGTTTACTTCGGGCGGCATTATTGCGGCTATTACCGCGCAGTTATTGCAGCAAGGCAGTCAGACTGCGTATCAAATTAATAAAAGCTTGGTTAATACGGGCGTAACGTCTATTACTTTAAAAGCGCAGAGTACACGGCTATTGTCTTTAAATGAATACAGTCACTTATTTGCTGATGGCAAACGCTTCGTGACGTGGCGATAACATAGCATGTGATGGCTGGTGGGACATCAGGATAAAATGGCTACTCTAAACACGTAGCCGATTTTTATGTTATTAAAATCGGCTATGATAATTGTTGAGTACTTTTTGTGTATTTTTATAACAGACAAGCCGCACTTATCAATTTGCGATATTATAGACTGTCAACTTCATATAATATGGATGTAAACAGGACGTTCTATGCAAAATAAATTGATCAATTTAGTCACCAAAAGCGCTAAACAAAGTAAAAATCAGCTATTTAGCGCGATTGTGCCCGCACGATACCTAAAAGGTTTAAATAAGCAGCAGATTGGTCGTGGTAAAACAGTATTAATCACGGGTGCCAGCTCAGGACTGGGCGAAGGTATGGCAAGATTATTTGCTAAGCTTGGCTATAATTTGGCGATTTGCGCGCGTCGTACCGATCGTCTAGAAAGTCTACAATCAGAGTTAATGGCAGCGTATCCTGATATTCGTGTTGAATATCGAGCATTAGATGTCAGCGACTATGATGCCATATTCGATGTATTTGGTGCGTTCGCAACTGACTTTGGTCATATCGATCGTGTGGTGGTCAATGCGGGCGTCGGGGATAGTCGCCGTATTGGTAAAGGGCGCTTCGATACCAACCGCCGCACCGTTGAAATTAACTTTGTCTCTGCGCTCGCGCAATGTGAAGCGGCGATGAATATATTCCGCGCACAAAACAGCGGTCATCTGGTGGTGATATCAAGCATGTCAGCAATGCGTGGACTGCCTAAGCATTTGACCGCTTATGGCGCAAGTAAGGCAGGTCTGGCTCATCTGGCAGAAGGCATTCGTGCTGATATGTTATTAACCAAATTGCCTATTAAAGTCTCGACCATTTATCCGGGTTATATCCGTACTGAAATTAATGAAAATGCCAAACCACTACCGTTTGAAGTGGATGCAGATACGGGCACCAAATCCATCGTTGCAGCGATTGAGGCTGGAGTCGATGAAGCTTGTGTACCAAGTCTACCGTGGTCTATTGTCGGTCAAGCAATGAAGCATTTGCCATTGCAAGTGGTCAATAAAGTCAATTAGTAACTATTTGACTTCATTGCTTTGGTATCAACAGCAATGAAGTCAAAAAGAAGACAATAAAAAACCCTCAGCATTAAAGTTGAGGGTTTTTTATTGTCTTCTTTTTAAAAATATAAAATCTATGCACTACAGGGTTTGAGGATTATCCGACATATGCTTTTCACGTAGCTTTTGACGCAATATTTTACCCACATTACTCTTTGGCAACTCACTGACGAATTCGATATGACGTGGGCATTTATAGCCAGTCAAATTGTCCAAAGCAAATTCTTTAATATCACTCTTGGTAACATTGTTATCAGCAGGGACGATATAAATTTTGACTGCTTCGCCTTGGTGGTCATCAGGAATACCGATCACCGCACAATCAATGATGCCTTTATAATCTAGCATGACTGACTCGATTTCATTTGGGAAAACGTTAAAGCCTGAAACCAAAATCATATCTTTTTTGCGATCAAGTAAAGTGATATAGCCCCGTTCATCCATACTGATGATATCGCCAGTACGGAAGTAACCATCGCTGGTAAAGTCATTGCTATTGTCTTTATTAAAATAGCCTGAAGTGATGTTTGGGCCTTTAATGCACATCTCGCCAGCTTGATGTAAGCCGACACGATTACCTTCATCATCAACGACAATGATATCTACGCTAGGGACTGGTATACCAATCGTACCGTTAAACTTGCGATCAGTGATGACGTTAGCGGTACCAGCTGCAACCCCTTCAGTCATACCCCAACCTTCGACCATTGGGCAACCAGTGACTTCTAACCAGCGAGCAGCTGTTTGTTCAGTTGCTGCCATACCACCTGCTTGTGAGATGCGCAGTGAGCTAAAGTCCAAGTCTTTAAAGGTTGGTTGATCAAGTAAGCCTTTAAACAAAGTATTCACCGCTGGCAATATATGGAACGGCTGTTTTGACAGCGTTTTAACAAAGCCTGGCATATCGCGTGGGTTAGGAATCAAGATAAAGGTGTAACCTGAGCGCATGCCTAACAGGGTCAGCATAAAGGCAAAAATATGATACAGCGGTAACGCCATGACCATATTGATATAGACCTCATTAATATCTGAGGTGATAGGGCGGTACCAAGCTTCTGACTGCATCGCAGCGGCGACGACGTTACGCTGAGTCAAAACAGCGCCTTTCGACAAACCAGTCGTTCCACCGGTATATTGCAAAATTGCTTTTTGTTGCAGTGTGGTTTTTGGTGCTTGGATAGGCAAGTTTTTGCCTTTTTTCAGCACATCAGGAAACTTGGTCACATCGTATTTAGGGTCATTCAGGTTATATTTAGGCACTAAGCGTTTGACCTGACGGATAACCGTATTAACCAAAATACCCTTTAGCCCCATCATATCGCCCATTTTCGAGAGGACAATACGTTTGATGTCGGTTTCTTCAATGACTTGTTCGAGTGCTTGAGCAAAGTTATCAACCACAAAAATAACTTGAGCACCCGAGTCGTTCAACTGATGGCGCAGCTCACGACCGGTATACAGTGGGTTAACTGGGGTACAAACGTAGCCCGCCCGCAAAATACCAATCATCGTTGGCAGATATTGTGGCACGTTGGGCATCATGAGTGCAACGACACTGCCTTTAGGAATGCCTTGCGCTTGTAACCATGCAGCAACGGCAAGTGAGGCTTTATCCACATCACCATAAGTATGAGTGACACCCATACAAATAGTCATAGGATGCATACGAAAACGATTGAAACATTCCTCATACAGCTCTATGAGGCTCTCATATTGATCAGGATTAATGGTCTTGGGTACGTTTTCTGGATATTGCGCCAGCCAAGGCTTATCTACTGTCATACTTAGCGTCCTTAAATGTTGTGATACGTTAAGGTTCTATAAAAGAGTAGTCACATCCTTGTCAACAATATAAATCATCGCCTTGAGAAATGGATTGTCGCGTGCTATCCTATCGATTCACAGACTGCTAAAATACGGTGACCTCTATATAAATTATTTAACTACAAGCTCATTTCACTATAAAAAGCAGTGGTCTAAATACAGTAAACAGCTGGTTACTATTATCCTTACTAAGAAAAGCACCACTTGCTCATAAACTGATCTGAATTGAACGACTATCGGCTCACATTAATAAAAAATAGCGTGACTTATTTTGGCAACACATTAACATAACTACAATTGATATTGTTATTTTTATACAAGAACTTGATAGTTTATAATTAAGTTTGATAAAGCAAAAAATATATGTTGTAACCGTATAGAGGATAAGCGGTTATTAGAAAGGTGCGAACGGCACTTTCCTCGGAAATTTGTGAATCATTATACGAATCATCTAGTTTGTAGAAAAAGTTGTTATGTAAAAGCATTAACATTATAGTTACAAATCAATGACTTTCTGTATAAGAATGATAGATTCACATAAAAAAAGCGCTCTACATATGATGTAAAACGCTTTTGATAATGATTTCTTTATTTACAATTGTGGGTTGTCAGACATATGCTTTTCACGCAGTTTTTGACGTAGTACTTTACCCACATTACTCTTTGGCAACTCACTGACAAATTCGATATGACGCGGGCATTTATAGCCAGTCATATTGTCCAATGCAAATTCTTTAATGACGTCCTTGGTGACATTGTTATCGGCAGGAACGATATAAATTTTGACCGCTTCACCTTGATGCTCATCGGGAATGCCGATCACCGCACAATCAATAATACCATCACAATCTAGCATCACTGATTCAACCTCATTTGGGAAGACATTGAAGCCGGAAACCAAAATCATGTCTTTTTTACGGTCTAATAATCTAAAGTATCCTTTTTCATCCATGCTGACGATATCGCCAGTGCGAAAGTAGCCATCTGCCGTAAAGTCATCACTACTGTCTCTGTTAAGATAGCCTGAGGTTACGTTAGGACCTTTTACACACATCTCACCAGCTTCGTTTACACCAACGCGATTGCCTTCATCATCGATGACAATGACATCGACACTAGGAACAGGGACGCCAATCGTACCGTTAAACTTGCGATCAGTGATGACGTTAGCGGTACCTACAGCGACACCTTCTGTCATACCCCAACCCTCAATCATAGCGCAACCAGTGACTTCTAACCAGCGAGCAGCTGTCTGCTCAGTTGCTGCCATACCACCCGCTTGCGAGATACGTAGTGAGCTAAAATCTAACTCTTTAAAGTTTGGATGATCAAGTAGGCCTTTAAATAAGGTATTAACCGCTGGCAATATATGGAACGGCTGTTTTGATAAGGTTTTAATAAATCCTGGTATATCACGTGGATTAGGTATCAAGATAAAGGTGTAGCCTGAGCGCATGCCGAGTAGACTGAGCATAAAGGCAAAAATATGATAGAGCGGTAACGCCATCACCATATTGATATAGACCTCATTAATCTCTGACGTAATCGGTTTGGTCCATGCTTCTGATTGCATCGCCGCGGCGACGATATTACGCTGCGTTAAGATAGCCCCTTTAGATAGTCCTGTTGTGCCACCTGTATACTGTAAAAATGCTTTTTGATCTAATTGCATTTTTGGTTTGTGGAAAGGAAGGCTTTTGCCTTTCTTCAGTACATCAGGAAACTTGGTCACTTCGTGCTTAGGGTCATTTAACTTGTACTTAGGCACTAAGCGTTTGACCTGACGAATGATGGTATTCACTAAGATACCTTTTAAGCCCATCATGTCGCCCATTTTTGATAGGACAATACGCTTAATATTGGTCTCATCAATGACTTGTTCGAGTGCTTGAGCAAAGTTATCAACCACAAAAATAACCTGAGCGCCAGAATCATTTAATTGATGGCGTAATTCACGACCAGTATACAGTGGGTTAACAGGAGTACAAACGTAGCCCGCTCGCAAAATACCAATCATCGTTGGCAGATATTGCGGCACGTTTGGCATCATGAGTGCGACTACACTGCCTTGAGGCAGCCCCTGCGCCTGCAACCATGCAGCAACAGCAAGTGAAGCTTTATCAACATCATCGTAGGTATGGGTCACGCCCATACAGATACTCATAGGGTGCAGACGAAAGCGCTCAAAACATTCTTCGTACAGCTCCATGATGCTGCTATATCTATCGGGGTTGATAGTTTTTGGTACACCATTAGGATAATGGGCAAGCCAAGGTTTATTCGGCGTCATAGTCAGCGTCCTTGAAGTTTAAAATAGGGTGAATTCTGTCGTAAAGCAGTCATATCCGTGTCAATAAAACACATCAGCGCTGACGTAAACCGTTTGCCGCTGAGCGTGATAATATCCTTATCTATTGACTGGCTGCTAGGTTTTATTACTATCGTACAAAACGACTTAATCATTATTAAAGGATAATGACGTCAATTGAACGAACAGATCGCTTAATTGTAAAAGCATTTTTGCTCTTAAATTAGCTCTACCTGTTATCTAACACTAAGGTATCAGAAAATAACGATACATTTAAGCAATACAGTAGCATGAATATCATCAAATACTATACTAGTATGAAATACTGAGCAGTGCATAAATAAAGCTGAAAAATATGATTTTTATGGAACATCACGTGATTAGATAGATGCGCTGTTTGTCACTTAAGATACGCTATTCGCCGCTTAATAAGTATAGAAATGAATGAGTTAAGCAAAAAAAATATCATAGCCAACATCAATATATCAACTAGAGATTTGTCAGCACTCCAACTGAATGTAGTTATGCTCAATTATTAAGGTAATATCAGCTGCTTGTTTTTATTAAAAAAGCGTCGATAAATGAGTAAAGCGCTGATCGTACAGCCGAGCGTACTGCTCACACATATCAAAAACATAGTGAGTATCTGATAGCGAATCGCTTGAGTGGGGTCAGCGCCAGCCAATATTTGACCCGTCATCATTCCGGGCAAGCTAACGATACCGACGACTAGCATAGAGTTCAGCGTTGGAGTCATGCCATTGACAATGGCGGCGCGTATTGGTTCATGCACTGCTTCAAATGGGCGAGCAGATAGGCTGAGCATCATCTCTATACGTCCTTGCTGCTCATGAAAGGATTCAATCAACTGGTTGCTGGTCAATGAGATAGCGGTGAGCGAATTGCCCAATATTAGCCCCAATATAGGAATAACGAATTGCGGTGTGTACCAAGGCTGTACCTTTAAAATAATCATGATGGCTATCGCAGTGACTAATATAGCCGAAGCGCTTACTGCCAGCAAAGTGTCAGTTAACAAACCTTTATAGCTACGTTTGACGCGATTTTTGGCAGCAGCGCCTGCAATCAAGGTCATGATGGTCAAAATTAACAGGACTTCATACCACTGTTCACGAGCAAAAATCCATGCCAATATCAAACCAATAAAACTAAGCTGGAGTACCGTGCGGATAGCTGCGATTAACAGCGTTTTGGTCAGCTGTAAGCGTAGCCGCCAAGAGATAATAAGAACGATGATAATTAAGCTGCTGGCAAGCGCAATATCACCGTAAGTTAAAAATACTTGTATGTCATCTGTACCGCTCATAGTGGCTCACTATATAAAATGACGAATATAAGATAGACGTTAATACGAATTTGTTAAAAAAAGTCATTTTAAAGAGTGACATGACAGGCTTAGCTCAACGTTAGAATATCTCAGTTAATACCCCTGCTTGCATCTGCCAATGCTGATCGGCTAATGGCATGATGTCTTTTGTATCGTGAGTTACCCACAGTAGTGTACGCTGACTATCTGCCTCTAACCAGTTCATGAGTAGATTGACGAGCTGGGCTGATGTGTCACTGTCTAGGGCAGCGGTAGGCTCATCTAGTAATAACACCCGTGGGTTCAATTGTAAGAGGCGTAACGTGTTGACCAGTTGCCGCTCGCCGCCCGATAGATGATAGATTTCTTGCTGCAAAAAGTCAGCGCTGCGTTGCAATTGCTCAAGCTGTGCGATATGCCAGTCGATATCAAACCTGCGATGCTGATGCGCTTGTAGCTGATAAGGCATTTGCAAGTTCTCAAGCACACTGCCTTCTAATAATTGTGGGTGCTGGGCGAGTAGGGCAACGTGCGTGCGCCACTGTATCGGTGCAGTATCATGGATACTATAATAAGCACTACTGGTTGATTGGTCATCAGAGCGCAAACGAACATTGCCACCGCTCATGGGCAATAGTCCAGCCAATACCCGTAATAATACCGATTTACCACTGCCAGAAGCGCCTGTCAACACGGTTACTTGACCTGCTAACAGCTTGCCTGTGGCGCCATCGATTAATAATCGTTGATGTGCAGGTATGATTGGCTGAGAGACAGGGTTTGGTCTTAGTTTGCCGATCCATCTTTGACAAATGGTAGATAGCGCAGATGTTGTGGCTTCTGTGGCCTCCATATTTTTGTCATTAATATTTTTATCGCCAACCTTATTCTCATTATAGGCAGGTATGCTGGCTGTACGTTTACTGTGTACCTGAATATTCTCTAATATCAGTATCGGTTTGTTATTATGGAGATGCATAAGTCATTATCGCTAATTATTCAGCCACTAAGTATCCAATCATTAAGTATCTAACTACTAATTATCCAACCACTAAGCATTCAACTGCTCGTGGATCGCTTGCTCAATGGCATCGCGTAAATGCTTTGGAACACGAATAGGGCGCATGGGCGTGGCACTAGCAACCGCAGTATCTGCCTTACTATTGGATAGCGGTTTGGTTTTGACTTGGTTTTGCACACAAGCAATGACAATTTTGCCACTACTTAATAAGCTGCTAGCATTAGCATTGCTATTAGCATAATCAGAAGAAAGGCTGTCTGGGCTGTTACGATAAATACTCTGGTAAAAGATAATGCTGGCAGGTTTTAACTCGACTTTATCGATGCGCACACTGATGACTTCATCTAACAAAATAGCTCTTTTGTATTGCAAGTCTGCTTGACTGACAACAAAATGCTGGATTTCTCCATCGTCAGTCTGCAAAAAATACCCGTTTAAATTCAGTTCCCCAAACCAATCACGGCGGCAGTTTTCAAAAAACACCAAATGATTGGCATGGTAGACTATACCGCCTGCATCAGTATGGTTAATATAGACATTATAATTTTTGGTAAACAATGGCGTATATTCGCCGTCTACACTTGCCACTGTGTTTGTATTTTTGCTGTTATTTTTTATCATAAAGATGCTCGGTCATTGTTTTAATAAATATTGTTCGATGTTCATGATTCGATGGCCAAAATTTGATAGTAGCCATATTAACCACAACTACTCTAGCTTAAGATATCAGGGCGCGCAACAGTTAGGTCGGTCGACGTCTGTTATGATAGTGGATTATGCATTTTCATGGCCCATTTCTTTATATTAGCACCGTATTTTCATCAATTAGTATAGGATAATTTATGACCCGTTTTGTCAGTTTTAATATCAATGGTATTCGCGCTCGTCAACATCAGCTTGAGGCCGTGCGAGAAGTGATCGATCCTGATGTGATGGGTCTACAGGAAACCAAAGTACATGATGAGCAATTCCCCCTAGAAAACATAGAGAGTCTGGGCTATCACGTAGAGTACTTTGGGCAAAAAGCCCATTATGGTGTGGCGCTACTATCCAAGGTTGCACCTATATTTGTGCAAAAGGGTTTTCCTGGTGAAGAGGTCGAGGCACAGAAGCGTTTTATTCATGCACGATATGAATTTGACGGTCGTGAAATTGATGTGCTTAATGGCTATTTTCCACAAGGAGAGAGCCAAGACCATCCGACTAAATTTCCGATGAAGCGGGCTTATTATGCAGATTTAATGGCGTATATCGATACCCTAAAAGCAGAAGGTCGCTCGCTCATAATCATGGGTGATATGAATATTGCTCCAGAAGATACTGATATTGGCATTGGCGACGTCAATGCTAAGCGCTGGTTGAAAAATAGAAAGACCTCGTTTTTACCAGAAGAACGCGAGTGGTATGCGGCGCTGATGTCACGCGAGCTGACAGATACCTATCGCTTACATTATCCAGAGAGCACAGAGCTATATAGCTGGTTTGATTATCGCAGCCGTGGGTTCAATGATGAGCCGAAACGTGGCTTGCGTATCGATCATATTTTGTGCAGCTCGGATCTTGTTGAGGCCTGTGTTGATGCTGGGATTAGTTATGAGCTACGGGCGATGGAAAAACCGTCTGATCATGCGCCAATTTGGTCGGCATTTGATTTAAAAAAACGGTAATATTTATATAGGTCGCGTTTGATACTTCACCAGCAGTAGCGTCATGGTGAACGCTCAACGCATCTTAGTATTTACCGCATCATCTGTTATAAATAATGATAAAATTTTACAATAAGGATTAAACCATGGCAGTCGGAAATGTTGCAGTACCTGATATTATTTATCCTATCGAAGGAATCAAGCTAAGCGCCACTGCCGCAGGCGTACGCTATAAAGACCGAGATGATTTAGTAGTGATTGAGATCGCTGATACCGCGACCACTGCGGTTGTGACCACCAAAAACACCTTTTGTGCTGCGCCTGTACGGGTGTTGCGTGAGCATTTTGCCAAGATGAGTCCGCGTTATTTGGTCACTAACACAGGTAATGCTAATGCTGGGACGGGTGCTGATGGCAAACGTCGCGCCGTTGATATCTGTGCCGCTCTGGCGAGTAAGGCTGGCGTGGATAGTAATGCAATATTGCCATTCTCGACTGGTGTCATTGGCGAGCCATTAAATAGCGATGCGGTCATCGCGGGCTTAGATAATGCACTTGCCAATTTGGGGGCTGATAATTGGCTTGCCGCGGCGAATGGTATTCGCACCACAGATACGATTCCGAAGCTCGCTAGCCAAAAAATCGACGTGGCGGGTGTTAGCTATCATATAACGGGTATGTCGAAAGGCTCAGGCATGATACGCCCTAATATGGCAACCATGCTGGGTTATGTGGCAACTGATGCCAATATCGCTGCTGACCTATTACAAGAGATGCTAAGTGCCATTAATGAGCAGTCTTTTAACCGCATCACTGTCGATGGCGACACTTCAACCAATGATTGCTGTGTGTTGATCGCCACGGGTGCTGCCAGCTCAGATATCATTGATAGTCCAGAACATCCGCATTATCAGGCTATATTTTCGGCTTTGACCGAGGTGTTTGTCCGTCTGGCGCAATTAATCGTACGTGATGGCGAGGGTGCTACCAAGTTTATGACCGTCAACGTCACTGGTGGCAAAACAACGCAAGAGTGCTGCGATGTGGCATATGCGGTCGCGCATTCACCGTTGGTCAAAACCGCATTTTTCGCTAGCGATGCCAATTGGGGTCGTATCTTAGCGGCAGTGGGTTATGCTGGTATCGAAGACTTGGATACGGAACAAGTGGATGTTTATCTAGATGAAGTCATGATTTGCCAGAATGGTGGTGTCGCCCCTAGTTATACGGAAGCGGCAGGTAAGACCGTCATGAGTCGCCCTGAGATTACCATTCATATCGATCTTGCTCGCGGCGATGCTAGCGATACGGTTTATACTTGTGATTTGTCCTATGACTACGTCAAAATTAATGCGGATTATCGTAGTTAAGGGTTATCACTGTCAGCTAAGTAAAATACTTTTTAATGAATAACTGAGCCAGAGTGACTATCACTCTGGCTTTTTGATGTGTAAATTTTTCTCAGTATCAATTTACTCTACTATTCAATACGCGCGATTAACAACAGTTGCAAAAGCTGACGTTACTTTACAAAGCAGTTATAGAGCAGAAGACGAGTTGCGCTCTATACTGGTCTCAGTAAACGAACAATAGACGACATTATTGAGACGTAATAGGTTTATTCGCTAAAGCTAAATGAAGTGAAAAAGCTAAACGAAGCGAATATTCTTGCTCGGCTCAATATTGACAGTAGTATTACACCCATCGCAAAAATTGACTGATATTTTTAAAATATATTTACCAGCATGATGTGTCCAAAATAATAATCTCAAACCATCAATAATGTATTTATAACAATTAACTGAGGATTTAATAATGAAAAAATTAGTACTTGCAGCAGTAATGACCGCCTTTGCCCTGTCAGGTTGCTCTACCATGGGTATGGATAACGAACGTACGATGGTTGTCGATGGGCAACCTATGAATGTTAAAGTGGTTAACATTCCAAGTTTTGAAATAGAAGTAGCACCACTGAAAGCTGTCTGTGAGCTGTCAACAGCTGAGGGTACTAAGGTTGAAGCAGAATGCCTACAGTATCGCCAGACTTATCAGAAAAACTACACACCTTTAAACGGCAATATTCAGGGCTTCACTTATGAGCCAAACTATCGTTATGTTCTAGACGTTCGCCAAGAAGTAATGATGGATGAAAATACTAACATGGCTAAGCCAGTTTGGATTCTAAACGAAGTGGTTTCAAAAACAGCTGAGTAATGAATCATTGAGTATGTCTAGTTAACGAGCATATTTAACCAAAATAAAAAAGACCTCTAATTCTGTATTAGGGGTCTTTTTTATTTCAGCAAATACTTGGGAATGTGATGTCAGGATAAGCTATATTAAACAATCGTTATGTTAGCACTGACTATATTTTACACTGACGCCATGAGTGGCAGTAGGGATGCGATTGTCTGCATAAACGGCAAGACCGCCTCGTGAGGTTTCTTTGTATTTATCTAGCATATCCGCACCAGTGACTTTCATGGTTTCAATCACTTTATCTAAAGAGACAAAGTGCTGTCCATTACCACGGCAAGCAAGTCGCGCCGCATTGACAGCTTTGACGGCGCCCATGGCATTGCGCTCGATACAAGGCACTTGCACTAGACCGCCTACAGGGTCGCATGTCAGACCTAAGTTATGTTCGATACCAATTTCGGCCGCATTAAGGCATTTAGCTGGATCACCGCCTAAAATTTCTGCCAAGGCAGAAGCTGCCATGGCACAAGCAGAACCAACTTCACCTTGGCAACCAACTTCAGCGCCAGAGATGGAGGCATTTTGTTTGATTAAACTGCCAATAGCAGTCGCATTTAACAAAAACTTGCGTGCACCATCTTGGCTATAGCTTGATAAAAAGTCACGATAGTAATGCATCACCGCAGGAATAATACCTGCTGCACCGTTGGTGGGGGCAGTGACGACATTTCCGCCATTGGCATTTTCTTCATTGACCGCTAAGGCATATAAATCAATCCAATCCATGGCAGCGAGTTTGTCATTTTTGGTAATGGGTTGGTTTTTCTCGGCGCACAGCTGTAGATGTAATGCTTGGGCACGGCGCTTTACATCCAAGCCTCCAGGCAATATGCCACTGTTTTGACAGCCTCGCGTCACGCAGTCCTGCATTGACTCCCAAATAGAGTCTAAATAAGCAAAAACTTCTGATTGATTGCGGTAATGACATTCATTTGCTAATACCAATTCACTAACGCTTAAGTGGTGTTGACGACATTGCTCCAGCAATTCTGCGGCGCTATTAAAGGGGTAAGGAATGGCGTCAATGGTCGGTGTGGCGTTATCTTCATCCGGATTGGTGGCATCTTCTTCATTGATAACAAAGCCGCCACCTACCGAATAATAGGTTTGTTGATAATGACTGCCGTCGGTCAATAATGCACGGATAGTCAAGGCATTAGGATGGTAGGGCAAAACGGTTTCGTCATACCAGTGAATATCGCGCTCTGTCTCAAAGGCAATAACATGCGTGCCTGCTATATTGAGCTGTTTGTCTGAAAAAATCGGCGACAAATATTGACTGGTCAAACGGGTATCGATCGTACTAGGAGCATGCCCAAGCAGCCCTAACAATATAGCAGTATCGGTTGCATGCCCTTTGCCTGTGGCTGCCAAAGAGCCATAAAGCTCAATTTCAACGCCTGTAATAGCCGTCAGCTCTGTTTGCTTGGTTAATGAGCCCAAAAAAAGATTGGCGGCGACCATGGGTCCTACCGTGTGTGAGCTTGATGGGCCAATACCAATTTTAAATAAATCAAAAACACTAATCATAATAACTTACCAAGTTTTTTAAGTGCACTAACATGTTATATAGCTGCTTTAGGCACTTTCATTGAGAATATAACAGGCAGCTCTCGCTTATAGCACCGACAAAGGTGTAGAGGAAGCACCGCCCATGGAAGTATTAACGCAAAAGAGGAAAAATGGTGATTGAATAATAACTTTTATTTGTTTTGAAACTCCGCTATCATGCTCGGAGCTAATGGCTATGTAACATCCTGTAAGTTTATTGTCGCTGCAGAATACACTGAGTCATAAGCGACCATAACCATTTTTTAGTTAAACATATCCGACCACATACATCTACCAAAACATGGTCATCATACCAAATAATACTTTTGGTTTGCCATATTGCAACATAAATGAATGAATCAGGGCGACATATTATAAATGAAAAGATGCGGATTTTACTCGTTATCGTAATTTCTAGCCACATATTCTTGCCGATTGATGCCCTGATTTAACTCAATTTTTATTTTTCATTTACTGTTGTCTATTATTTTAGCCCAGTTTACATAGGACAAGCGTGTATGCCCTCTCAAAAAGACCCTTCCTCGCCTTTAGAAAACAGCGCTCAAGCACCATCTGCTGAACCTGGATTAGAGGCTGCGGCGATCAGTCCTCCGTATAATCCAGACTTTGAAAATGGACGCTGGTTTCCGACATGGCGTCCATATCAAGGCGATTTAGATCGTGATCCAGTCGGTATCAATGAATATCTGCCACCGTCAAAAAGCGTGCTATTAGGTGTACAGCATACTTTTGCGATGTTTGGTGCGACCGTGCTTGCGCCGCTGTTAATGGGCTTTGATCCCAACTTGGCCATTTTGATGTCAGGTATCTGTACGGTGATGTTCTTTATGATCACTGGTGGGCGCATGCCGAGCTATTTGGGCTCAAGTTTTGCTTTCATTGGTCCCGTTATCGCTGTGACAGCTTATGCAGGCGCAGGGTTCAATGGTAATTTGAATGTCGCTTTGGGCGGCATCATGGCTTGCGGTATCATTTATGCGTTAATTGGGCTGCTGGTGATGAAAACGGGTACTGGCTGGATTGAGCGTTTGATGCCGCCTATCGTTACTGGTGCTATCGTGATGATTATTGGTCTCAACTTAGCGCCAGTGACCATTCAAGGGGTGTCTGCCAATCAGTTTGATGCTTGGATGGCTACCTTGACCGTATTACTCATCAGTGGTGTGGCTGTTTTTACACGCGGTATGCTGCGTCGTCTGTTATTATTGGTTGGTTTAATATTATCCTATTTTGCCTATTTTATCATGACCAACGTCATGGGTTTTGGCGCAGCGATTGACTTTAGTAGTGTGGCAGCTGCTTCGTGGTTTGGCTTACCTAGTATCCATACGCCTCGCTTTGAGATGAGTGCTATTATTCTGATTGCGCCTGTGGCCTTTATTTTGGTGGCTGAAAACTTAGGGCATTTTAAGGCTGTTGAAGGTATGACCAAAGCTCGTGTCACGCCTTATATGGGTCGAGCATTTTTTGCTGATGGTTTGGCAACCACTTTTTCAGCAGGATTTGGTGGCACTGGTGTGACGACTTATGCTGAAAACATCGGTGTGATGGCGGTGACTAAGGTATATAGCACAACAATATTTGTCGTGGCAGGTGTGGTAGCTATTTTATTGGGGCTATCACCAAAATTTGGTGCCATAATTCAGACGATACCAGCCGCTTTATTGGGCGGTGCGTCCATCGTGGTGTTTGGTTTGATTGCTATTGCAGGGGTCAAAATTTGGATAGACAGTCGTATCGACTTTAGTAAAAACAGTAACCTAATTATCGCAGCCGTGACCGTTATTATGGGTACGGGTAACTTTAGTTTGCATTTAGGCGGCTTTGATTTGGGCGGTATCGGTACGGCGACTTTGGCAGCGATTGTCTTAAATGCGTTATTTAATCAAGGATCTGAAGCGAAGGCCGCTCATCAATCATTGGCTAAGTAACCCGCTTTTATGCTGCTGAGGTTTTATACCTATCAGATAATGATGGTAACAACATATTCATTCCATAAAAAGCGCCCATGCTACCGATAGCATGGGCGCTTTTTATGGAGTGGCAACAAGTGCAGAATAAAAGCTACTTGTAGTCTCGCTTGTAAAATTTTGAGAAAAACCGATAACGTCGTAGGGCGCGCGGCTTAGGTTTCAGTGAACCCAAATAGATTGCAAACATGGTCAACAGAGCACCACTCCACTGTAAGCTATTAATCGGTTTGTCCAGCCAGCTATAATCAATGACCAATGCGGCAATCGGTTCTGATAATAATAATAACCCAGTTAACGCCAAAGACAGCTTAGGAATGGAATAAGCAATTAAACCCCACGCCAAGCATTGCATCACTGTGCCGTAGATAAGCACCCAGCCAATTTCAGACCAAGTGTTTGGCAAAATATGACCCATATCAAACACAAACATAGGAATAATCATCGCCAATACACCACCGATACTAATCAGCTGCATCAGCATAAATATGGGTGTGGGTTCAGTATCATGGGTCTTACGGATAAAGGTCATCGATGCCGCTAGCATTGCCCCTGAGACGATACCAGTGATGAACCCCCAAGTGGCGGCGCTGTTATGCGCAAACTCAGGACTGCCTATCATGGCCACACCAAACATGGCTAAAAATAAACTGATAAGCTGCAATATAGATTGGCGTTCGTTAAAATATAAGAACCCAATGGCGGCTAAAAAGAAAATCTGTAGGCTATTCAGTAACGTTGAGATGCCAGGACCAACCGCATAAATACTCTCGTGCCAGAGCGCCAGATCTAAGCCTAAAAAGACACCTGATAATAAACCATAAAAAATAGCGCGCCTTGAGCGGGGTAGACGCTGTCCCATGATTTTGGCCAATACAGCGAATACGACACCTGAAATAGCCAAGCGCCAAAATGCCATTGCCCAACCGCCAATATCAACGTGAGCGACAATCAAACTACCTAAACCAAAGATAATACAACCAATGACCAACCCAGTAGAGGCAGAGCGTGAAGAAGCAATCGCCATACAATGTCCTTATATCCGTATTATTATT
>NZ_JBQSXK010000030.1:0-23407 GCF_052378115.1 Psychrobacter sp. AOP30-A2-5
CAAATTCAAGGTGAAATAATGACTATTTCAGTAATTGCGAACTTTAAGGCAAAATCAGATCAAAAAGAGAGGTTAGAAGCGCTTTTAAAAAGTGTGATAGAGCCTACGCTTAACGAAGAAGGATGTTTGAAATATGAGCTTTATATTAGCGAAAATGACTCGAGTAGATATTTCTTCTTAGAAGAATGGCGTAGCAGGGAGGATTTAGATATCCATATAGCGTCTGATTATATTCAAAGTTTATTTGGTAATATCCAATCGCTAATTGAATCAAATGATATTGTAGAAATCAAAAAAATATAGCTGTATTCGGACGTTATGATGAAGTATTCTTCAAATTAACATAGAGACTTAGAAAGCTAACATAAAAATGGGAGCTCTAAGCTCCTATTTTTTGAGTGAACCGTACCGGGTTTGGAGACCCTCCGACATAGTGTCGTCTAGCCCTGCTTTAACACCCGATAAACCGTAGCTACCCCAACACCAACCGCCTTAGCGATCTCCTCTTTTGTCATATTGCCTTGACTGTCTAATTCTAAGATACGTTTATGCTTTGCTATATTAGGCTTCTTACCTGAGGGCTTATAACTACTTCTAGCTAAACCCTGTTTGATCCGCTCTCTACGCTTGTCGTTATCCAGCTTTGCCATCGTAGCTAATAAGTCTATGAGCATGTTATTTACTACGTTGAGAATTTCGCCAGTCATACCAACGTTGATTGTATGAGTAGTGGGTAGGTCTGCTACTACTAGCCTTAACCCTTTGTCTTTAATTCTTTGCTTTAAAATAGCAAAGTCATCCTGGGATAATCTACTCAATCTATCTACACTCTCAACAAGCAATATATCGTCTTGATTAGCATCATCAAGCAATTTAGTAAGCGATGGTCTATCTAACTTAGTACCACTGTAATTTTCAACATACTCAGCATGGTCATCTTCATAGCTTTTACTAAAGCTAATCAACTCAGACAAGGCTCTCTTAGCATCTTGGTCTTTAGTGCTCGCTCTTACATAAATTCTGACTGTCATAGCATTATCCTATCGTTTAGACTTGTAATTTAGCGTTTAAGGATAATACTATCGTTTAATATGTAAAACAAGACTAATGATAGGTTGAGTTATTATTTAATAATTTTACTGTTAAGGTATAGGCTAATGATAGGCTGACTAAGATGGTTTTACCACCTTAGTCAATTCTAGGTAGGTTGCTAGCTCTATGATTGATTTAGATAAGCGGTTTTTCTGAGGTATAGTCATAAAACAGGTATACGATAGTATAATACCCTACATATATTTTATTTTTCGGTTGTCAAAAGCTATCATAGTTCCTTCTAATACATCGACAGCTTTAGTATTAATAATACTGCACTCTATAGCACCCGAAATATAACTAATATTATTACTATCTGAACGAGAAAATTCGCAGTGAATGATCTGCTCTGCATCACAAACTACTGCTAAATTAGGGTTGTGAGTAACCATAATTATTTGTCTTTTCTGTTTTGCTTCTGTTAATACAGGAACGAGTAGGCTGACTATTGTTTCATTGTCTAAATTCTCTTCTGGCTGATCTAGAATGATAGGGTTACTGTCTTTATCAACTAGTAGATAGAAGATCAGAAGTAAGGCGCCTCTTTGCCCTGGTGAAAGCTGTTCTATTTGTGCATCCTGAAACATAAGAGTATATTGAGGTTTTAGATACTCTAGCCCAAATATGAAATCATAAACTTCGGTAGCACTACGGTCTTTTTTTAGTGACGATTGTATACCTGGTAATTTTGAAGCTTCTTCAAGCTTCTGATGCAATTCTTGGACGAAATTTATAAGAGAAGATTTCTTGCTTATATCATATTTTTCCATTAGTTCTCTTATCACAGATAAGCTTTCACTCTCTCCCCTAAATTCACCAGCAGTTTGTTTTACCATCAAAAATAATCTATCGTAGATAGTATCGGGATTACTTTTTATTTCTGCTTGAAATTGTAATTTGTACTCATTACGGATCAGAGCGTTACTTTGAATTAACTCTTGAACAGGCTTAAAAAGAGCTTCCCTACTAATGCGTTGCTCATTTAATATATCAAAAATCTGTCCAGTTATTTCGATTCTCTGTGTATGCAAATCATCTCTTTCAACTGGCAATTGATCCCATTGTTCGAGCTGATACTCTAACCCTTCTACTGTATCCGGCAAGTCTCTTGAACCAACAATTCCAGCTTGCTTTTCTTCCCAAGAACTTAATAACTCTAAATACTGTTGATAAGCTTTCTGTGGTCCATTCAACATAGTGTTCAAAGAGTTTCGTCTTAATATCAAAGCGTTTTTATTAATGCCGAGAGTTTCGTTATTAGCTTTAATAGCCGCAATTTGAGTAGAAGTTTCGTTATCAATTTCTGATAACACTTGCTCTTCTATTTTCAGTGATATGAATCTGTCTAGATCTATAGCTAAAGTTACAGCGTTAACTGAGTTATCACTTTTGAATTGAGAAATAGATCGTTCAACAACCTCGACTCCCTCTCTAATATCCAAACAAGCTTTTCTCTTTAAAGCAAATCTAGTTAACTCTCCTTTATTTTCTTCTTGTTTAGCAGAAATTTCTTCTATTTGTTTGTGTATATTGGCTAACTCTTCAGTGATTCTCTGTTGTTCAGCAGATGTTTCGGTAGTTGGCTCACAGACTTCCTTAGGTTGAACTTTCATATGCTCTTCAAGTAGTCTTTTCTTTTGAGCTAAATGTTCGTAAATCGCTTTACGATTTACATCTGACATTTGTCCTTCTACATATGCTAGCTGGCGATTGAGCTTATGTAACAGGCTTCTTAAACTATCAAAATGACTTCTTAGTGAACTTTCTTGTTGTTCAATAAGCTGTTTGAAGTTATGAGCACCTAGCCTAGTGGCTTCATCAGCATGTGAGAAAATAACAGCTCTTAGTTCTTCTTCAAAAGAATTAGATTTGCCCTCGACATGATCGTTGCAAAGCTCTTCGAAGTGTCCTTGCGGTATATATTTAACAAACTCAACACTTTCAGCTTCTGGATCAACATTCAGGTTTTTATCTAAAACTTGCTCATCACCCCACGTCAATTTTGCGGTGAAATGTTTTGCTGGCACCCCTAGTTTGCCTCTAAAACGGTTTTTCTTTAAAAAGGAAAAATGATGACTTTGTTTTGAGTTACCTACTAATGCAATAATATCTGCTAAAGCACTCTTCCCACTCCCTTTGTTGCCAATAATAGCCACTAAATCGTGGCTTAAAGTTAATTCAGTATTCTCCAACCATCGCTCATTGAATATTGACGGTTGAACCTTTGATACTTCGAGTTTATCTATAAATATACTTCTATTTTCTTTAATCAGCTGTAGTTTTGGGGGAATTGTTCCAATAAAGGAGCGTTTTGCTGGTTCTTTTATTGCCTGTTGTAAGCCCTGAAAAGTAGGATTAGCTTTTATCCAAGTAGCTTTTCCCCCTGGATAATCCCCGTATCCACGTTTATCATCATTTCCTTCAACACCAATAAATCGATGTGCATCACTACCTGAAACAGCGAGCCTTGGGGTATTATTTAAAGCAATTTGAAAGTCATCAAACCATTTTTCATTCTGAGAGTTTTTAATACCCGAGAAAGCTGCCCAATAACTAATGTTTCTAGTCTCGAATATTGGCGAAGATTTAAACAGCCCTAAAACATATATGTAATGAGCATTACGCTCTATACCTGTTAGACCATCACTAGTGTCGAAAGGCATAAATCCTATTGCCTGTTTGTCTTTCACCTTTGTTATAGCTTCTTTATAACTATCACAGTTCAATTCTGCCATTTTTGAACCAGCTTCTAGAGCATATTCATCATTTTCTGCAACCTTATCAGAAGCAATTCCATGGTGTTTTAATTTATCGGCAGTAACTGAACGAGCGTAATCAACAAGAGCTGCGTTAGATAGATTTCTAACACCGTTTCCTGGAAACTCTAGTTTTAGATTAGATTTAAAGTCTATTAGCTCTTGATTAGTAATTTGATCAGAAAAAATAACATGTGCGTTTAACCTACCTTTCAAAGGTGACATTAGACGTAACTCTATGCCAGGAAAAACAGTCTTTTCTAATTTTGGAGCATCATCCTGAGATAGCCGATGCTTTAAAGCAAACCATCCATCAAAAGTCCAATAGTCCATAATTGCAAATACTGCTGGTTCAGCTGAGTTGAGTGCATGAATCATCTGATCAACTAGTGGTGCATTTTTAGGATCGCAAGGATTACTATTAAACTTCTGTCCCGTCCAATGAAACGATGCTGGCGTATGTATATGCAGATCCCATTTTCGCCATTCAGATCCATTAGGGTATTCACTATTAATCATTAATAATTCCTATTTTTCAATGAACTACCTAGAATTCTCGGTAAACATGATTTATTTACAACGCATTCTATTAATTTAACTAAACCTTCCCACCCACGCCTTTAAACTTCTCAACAAAGGCAGCAATTTTCTGCAGAACGCTTTGCTTCTTGGTTAAGTATTGCGGATTGAGTGGACTCAGTTTAGGTAAGATAGCATTCAGCTCCGTACCGTTCTCACTGGCGTACTCACGCTTTAAAGAAGCAGCGATATAACGCTTAGCTGCATCTTCGTTAAGGCTTTCAGCAGCAATCATATCTTTGACTTCACGTTGCTGTTCTACCTGAGCATAGCTAAAGAATGCGTCAATGATGCTAGATTTATCAGGAATGGCATCCAAGTTGGTTTGGTTGATAAAATCTACCACTAGGCTCTCTTTGGCACGGTTGCCAAGGCTTGCCCGAATCAAACGTCGCACTTCCTCGACTAAGGCAGACTTATCCTTAGTGTTTTTATTATGCTCAAAAATTAGCTCAAGGATATAATCAAGATTGATCTCTTGTGATTTAAGCAAATCGACTTCAAAAACCACATCATCCCAATCAATGGAAGACTCTCCCTGCTGGTCGGCTGCGTTTTCACGACGAAGCCAATCGCGTATGTCGTTATAGGTTGAACGGTAATCTTGTACCGTACGTTCAGCAGGCACTTTAATGGCTTGCATAGCGGCTAAGTCATCGTCGTTTAGGTAATGCTCATCCTTAAACGTCTCAACAGCGTCAGCATCGGTCACATCCAATTCTTGCAGTGCTTTTAGACTTGCAAACTCATCATAGTTTTGTAAGATGTTTTCGACACGCAAATACTCACCGAATAACTTGGCAAAGTCTTTCTTGTCAGACTCTTTCACAATCTCATCAGGATTAGGGAAGCGTTGTTGCAGCTCTTTGACCACTTCCAAATAACCACGGCGCGCTTTACCTGTGGCGATATCGGTAAAGCCTTCTAAATATTCTTTATAGCTCTTCTCTAGCACTACGTTTTTGGTGTTTCTATCACCGAACAAAGTGATGGCATCAATAGTCGCTTTCTCTAGGTCTCGAAAGGTCACGATGTTGCCAAAGGTCTTCGTGGCATCATAGATACGGTTGGTACGTGAGAACGCTTGCATTAAGCCGTGATAGCGTAGGTTCTTATCCACGAATAAGGTGTTCAAGGTAGGGGCATCAAAACCTGTTAAGAACATACCAACGACAACCAGTAAGTCCACTTCCTGCTTGATGACACGCTCAGCAAGGTCGCGGTAGTAGTTCTGGAAGGATTTGCTGTCTACGCCATAATTGGTTTTAAACATCGCGTTATAGTCGCCAATAGCACTGCTTAAAAACTCTTTGGCACTGCTGTTCATGGCAGTAGGTTCAAAGCCTTCATCAGGGATGTCTCCCAAGGCATCTTGTTCTTCATTAGCAGCAAAAGAGAAGATGGTGGCGATCTTTAACGGTTTGTCGCTGTCCTTTTGCAAGTGGTTCAAAGTTTCATAGTAAGCCTTAGCAGCGTCTACACTACTGACAGCAAACATCGCGTTAAAGCCTTTACCACCAGACTTTAGACGATGGGTTTTTTGCCGATAGTGCGTTAACACATACTGTGAGATCTCATTGATACGATCAGGGTGCAATAACAGCTGTTTGTTCTCTGCTGCGGTAAGCTTCGTTTCATCCTGCTCGCTTTCAATACCGCTAAACTGGGGTCGTACATCGTTGTAATCGACTTTAAACTTCAATACCTTTTCATCACGAATGGCATCAGTGATGACGTAGGAATGCAGCTCATGACCGAACACTCCGGCAGTAGTCTCAGCACCTAATGCATTCTCTACAAAGATGGGTGTTCCGGTAAAGCCAAACTGGTAGAACTTTTTAAACTTCTTCTTCAGGTTCTTCTGCGCTTCACCAAACTGGCTACGATGTGCTTCATCAAAGATAAACACAACCTGTTTACCGTAGATGGGCAAATCGCTGTCACCTTTGATTAGGTTATTCAGTTTTTGAATGGTGGTAACAACAATTTTATTATCGTCTTTCTCAAGGTTGAGCTTTAGCCCTGCGGTACTATCTGAACCGTTTACGCTCTCAGGGGAGAAGCGCTGGTACTCTTTCATGGTTTGGTAATCAAGATCCTTACGGTCTACCACAAAAAATACTTTATCAATAAATGGTAGCTCAGTGGCCAAGCGTGCCGCTTTAAAGCTGGTTAAGGTCTTTCCTGAGCCTGTGGTATGCCAGATAAAGCCACCACTCTCAAGGGTGCTCCAATTTTTGGCTTGATAGGCGCTGTTGATCTTCCACAAAATGCGTTCAGTCGCCGCTATCTGATAGGGGCGCATCACCAATGAGGTATCGCTCACATCAAAAACGGTGTAATGCATCAGCACGTTTAGCAGGGTGTTTTTTTGGAAGAAAGTAGCGGTAAAGTCTTTTAGATCTTTGATTAAGGTGTTGTCTGATCTTGCCCAATTCATGGTGAAATCAAAGCTGTTTCTATTGCGCTTGGTGGTATTGGCAAAGTAGCGGGTGTCAGTACCGTTTGAGATCACAAACAGCTGTATGTATTTATAGAGGGAGTTGTCAGAGTTAAAGCTCTCTTTGCTATAACGATGCACTTGATTAAAGGCTTCGCGGATAGCAACGCCACGCTTTTTCAGCTCAATTTGCACCAAGGGCAAGCCATTGACCAAAATAGTAACATCGTAGCGATTGGCCTGTGTGCCTTTTTGAGCAAACTGTTTAATGACCTGTACTTTGTTACGTGGGATGTTTTTTTTGTCCAGCAGGGCAATGTTCTGCAGGTGCCCATCATCAAAGGTAAAATCATAGATATGATCATCATGAATCTTTCGAGCTTTGTCCGTGATGTTATCACTAGGATTATCAAGATATTCCATAACAAAACGCTGCCACTCAGCATCTGTAAACTGCACCTCATTTAAGGTCTGCAGCTGTACACGTACGTTAGCGAGCATCGTTTCAGGCGAGTTTAAACTAGGGACAAACTCATATCCCTGGTTTTGTAAGTCTTTGAGTAGTTCACGCTCTAGATCATCTTCAGTCTGATATCCCCCATCAGGCTGATCGCACTTGGTATATTTATTTAAAACGATAAAATTATTCGATTCAGCAATGGTTTTTGTTTGGTCAGTCATGAGCTACTACCTCAGGCTTAGGGAAGCTTAACAGCAGGTCACGGTAATACTCATATTGCTGCTGACGTAGCTCTATTTCACGCGGGAGGCCTTCGGTTAGAGATGTGGTTAAGGCGTCGAATTTATCGAGAATAGAGACGATGCGCTCTTGTTCAACAATAGAAGGTACTGGAATCCCTATAGCATTTAGAATTGCTTGAGTTAGACTAGGTCTACCTGAGCCTGTATCTAATTTCATTAAATCAATGGTTTTCATATAATAATAAAAGAACTTCGGCAAGATTTGCTCAGTATCAATCTCAGTATAATAAATAGTGTCAACATTCCAGAAAGGAGTCTCAACGTAAAATATATTTGTAATAGATCCTTTTCTAGGGATTAGTACTGTAGGCTTATCATAAGCATACGTATCAACATAAGTCATAACACCACCTGAACCATAAACAGGTATATCGCCGTTACCTAGATTTTTCCAATCCTTACCGTTTTTGATATTTACTACATCTCCCAATCTTTTGTACTGAATTTGATTATTATCAAACGTCAGCAACTGCTCACGATAGTACGCATACTGCTGCTGACGTGCTGTAAGTTCTGCTGTAAGTTCTGCTGTAAGTTCTGCTGTAAGTTCTGTAAATGTGTCTAAAATTCGGACGATTTCGGCTTGGACGTTAAGGGGTGGGATAGGAATTTGAAAGACTTCCATTTGCTTTTTGGAGACCGCTGGAATACCTCCTTTTTGCTGATTTCCAATTAACTTATTCTCTGCGTTTTTCAAAAAATAAAAAACATAAGTCCAGTTTATTTCTGCTGAATTTTTGACTCCAACAGAGTAACAACTATTTCCTGCCCAGTATGGCTGAGATATTCGATTTACAAACCCTGCATTTGCTCCTCTAGCGCTTACAATTATCTTATTACCAGTATTGTTATATTTTTCATAATAGCCTGTTGGAGAGATTCCTCCATTATAGACTGGGTATTTTGCACTCGAATCTTGATTGTTTTTATGAACAAAATCTCCAATAGTAATTGTCGCAATATCACTAAGTGACTTCCACTCAACCTCAACCCCATCAAGTAGCTTCTCCATATAACTTAACTGACTCATGCCTCAATCTCCGCAACGATTTTATCGATATCAGCACGAAGCTTATCAATCTTAGCGACTGTCGTTTCAAGTTCGCTATTTAAAGTTTTAATATCAATAACCTCACGCGTATCTTCTGCCTCTACGTAAGCACTTACCGATAAGTTATAGTCATTTTTAGCAATAGCGCTGTTATCAACGCTTGCAGACAAATAATCCGTATCTTCTTTAGTATCAAACAACGTCATGATCTGCTTGATATGCGCATCGGTTAGCACATTGGTATTGGTCTCTGACTTAAACAGCTTACTGGCATCAATAAACTGCGTCTTACCCTCTGTCTTGTGCTTTGATAAAACTAGTATGTTGACCGATATAGTTGTACCAAAGAATAAGTTGGGTGCTAAGGAGATCACCGTCTCTACATAGTTATTATCTACCAAATACTGACGGATCTTCTGTTCAGCACCGCCGCGATAAAAGATACCAGGGAAGCAGACAATGGCGGCGCGGCCCTTACTAGATAAGTAATTTAATGCATGAAGCACAAAAGCAAAGTCCGCCTTTGATTTAGGGGCTAATACCCCCGCTGGCGCAAAACGCTCATCATTAATTAACGTCGGATCATCACTACCAATCCACTTCACTGAATACGGCGGATTCGAGACAATCGCATCAAAGGGTCTATCCTCCCCAAAATGCGGATCTAGCAGCGTGTTACCAAGCTTGATATTAAATTTGTCATAGTTCACGTTATGTAAAAACATATTCATACGTGCAAGGTTATAGGTGGTGTGGTTAATCTCTTGACCAAAAAACCCCTCTTCAATGATGTGATTATCAAAGTGCTTTTTAGCTTGCAGCAATAAAGAGCCCGAACCTGCAGCTGGATCGTAGATTTTGTTAACTGTCTCTTGTTTATGCATCGCAATTTGAGCAATCAGTTTAGACACGCTTTGGGGTGTGAAGAACTCACCGCCTGATTTACCCGCATTGGCCGCATAGTTTGAGATCAGATACTCATAAGCATCGCCAAATAGATCAATCTCACTGTCCTCAAACTGATGCAGCTTAAGGCCAGCTACCCCTTTAAGTACCGCAGCTAGACGAGTGTTTTTATCGGCGACCGTATTACCTAATCGGTTACTGGTGGTATCAAAATCAGCAAACAGACCCTTAATATCAGGCTCAGACGGGTAGCCATTGGCCGAGCTTTCAATCTCTTTAAAAATAGCCGCCAAATCTGTATTTAAGTTCTCATTTCTATGCGCATTGGCCGCCACGTTAGCAAACAACTGACTGGGATATATAAAATAACCCTTAGTCTTAATCGCATCGTCTTTAATATCAGCAGTAATCACCTCATCCAAAAGAGCGGCATAATTAACGCTCTCATCCCCCGCCTCAATATAATTGGCAAAGTTCTCACTGATAAAGCGGTAGAACAAAGTCCCCAACACATACTGTTTAAAATCCCATCCATCGACTGAGCCACGAACCTCGTTTGCAATTTGCCAAATTTGTCGATGCAGTTCCGCACGTTGTTGGGTACTTGTCATGATGAAAAATCCTGTAAAAAAATAAGAGACTAAAACTTACGCACATTGTGCCTAACTAAAAATACATTATCCACGATAACCGTCATCATGGGGAGGAAATGCATCAACCTGCTGATCTGAGAATAACTCACGGATGTCATTATCCGTATATTCCGTATCATCAGGTTGCTTATGTTGTCCATGCTCCTGATCAGCTGGCTGATCATTAGCTTTAGACGACTCTTTATCTAGGCCTATATCACCACCCAAGCTTTTCACCATACTTGCAAACAACTCTTTATCTGACTTTCTGGTTAAAAACTCTGGAAAGTTTTTCGCAAAGTAGTTTTGAATAAATTTTTCATCCTCACTCTCTCCTGCTAACACCTGTCCTAAAAAAGCGCCCATCAATATTTTTTGTTTGTTTAATCGCTTATCAAGCTTCACTTGCTGCAGCTTAGCTTTACGCTTTAACTCCTCTAAGCGTTGGCGCTCTCTTAAATCATTTGCAGCCTGATCATCAAATATAGATTCAGGTGTTTTATTATTAGTAATCGACATAGCCTCTCTCCTTATAAATAATATATCATCAACCCTAGCAAGGACTGCGCCATCATTCAATCAATTATGATATGCTTTAACACAACAGCATCAGACACCTTAGTTATATTATTTTAGCATTTGATGGTGGTGTCCCCCTGACTAAGGGCGAAGTAACGACTCAAAATTTAATCTATCCACTTCGTTACTATTCTTAATTTTGAATCCTTCTTCGTTGGGGAAACCCCAAACCCCGCACACCACGAAAAGCGGTGGTGTGCAAAAAGCAAAAATAGCAGGTGACTCTTTATGACAATGGTACACATTGCGACAAAGGCGATTTCTCGAAAAGCAGGACAGTCGGCAGTGGCGTCGGCGGCCTATCGTGCTGGCGATGTGCTTGATGATGCCAAATATGGCAAGACCCATGACTATAGTAAAAAGTCTGGGGTGATGAGTAGCGATATCGTTTTGCCGTTTTCATTAAGAGCGCTAGGTGTGAGTGTGGATCGGGAGACGCTTTGGAATACCGCTGAAGCGGCAGAGACACGTTCGGACAGTCGGGTGGCGCGTGAGTGGCTGATTAATTTGCCGTATGAGTTAGACGAGTATGATCGGCATCAGCTGGCCATAAACTTTGCCCAAAAGCTTTGCGACGATATGGATGTGATTGCGGATGTGTGTATCCATCGTCCGGTGATGAAATTGCCTTTTGATCCTAATGTACCGCCAAGCTCTAAGTATTTGCGTGAGGGTGAGGAGAACCCTGATCCCCGTAATTTTCACGCGCATATTTTAGTCACTACTCGAGCGCCTACCATTGGACCAAATAAAACCTTGGCATTTGATCCAAAGCTTAAGACCCCGTTTGAGTGGTCCAATAAAAAACGTAAGGCGCATGATCTGCCGTCATCGATGCAGGAGATTAAGCGTATTCGTGAGATGTGGGTAGATACCGCCAATAAGGTGTTGGCCGAATATCATTTACCGCTGATGGATGCACGCAGTTATAAGGATCAGGGGCTTGATCAGCAGCCCACCATTAAAATGGGGGTAGAGGCGACGGCCATGGAGCGTCGAGGCATCACGACCGAAAAAGGTAATACCAACCGCGCCATCAAAGCACGCAACAAATTGGTGGCTGAGAACCATATCAAACAGGAGGCAGACAATGAGCGACGAATTAGCGCACTTAGAAAAGGACTTGCTTGGGCAACTGAGAAAAATGCAAGACTACCTGGATGCATTGGAGACACAAAACAACGAGCTGATTTTGCAAAACAACTCTCTGGAAGCTCAGAACCTCACATTACGTACTGCACAGAACAAAATAATAGAACGGCAATTCGAGTTGACGACACAAAACGATGCGTTGAAGAGGCAAAATCAGGCATTGCTTGGGCAGCTAAACGATGCGAAAACCTACCAAAGCGATGTGATGACACAAAACAAAGAATTAATGGCACAAAACAAGCAATTGAGGGAATCACTGAAGCTATCAGAAAGTCAGATATTGAAATTAACAAAGCAACTGAGCGAAGTGCAAGACCAGCCCCCAACCCCTTCGATGACGCAGCACGACGAGCAAGAGCTGCTCGACTTGATCAGCAGCAAAGACGAATTGATAGAGAAACTAGAAGAGCAACTTATGAAGATAAGAGAAGATCTGAACGTGCTGAACAGCTTAAGCTAATACTTGCTCATAAATTACTCACGGCCACCCAACCCGATAATTGTTTGAGACCTGGCTGGAATGAGGACCCTAATGATTACCCTGATAAATATGACTATAGACAAATTGAGGTGATTAAAGAATTTGTGACATCGCTTAATCTTCAAAGTAAGAATTTTAGAGACAATTGGATAGCGGTTAAAAACAAGATTGATGAGCGCTTTATTGCCAACAACAAGGAGATTATCTACCTGGTTAATCATCCTAAGCAGGAGCGTGAGCAGTATAACGAGCGATTAACGGCATGGTTTGAATTTAAAGAAGATATTGACCAAAAAAGAGCCGATTTCAACCAAAGCATTATTCCTAAATTAGGCGGTAGCGCCGGAGAGGTAGGTAGGATGACCCGAGATATTATCTCATCATTTGACTACATTCGAGGGTTAGATCAGTTTATTTCTGATGACAAACAAACCATAGAGGCCAGAGAATTAGCTAAATCTCATAGATCAGATACGCTAAATAGAACTTGCCAACAATTTAAGTATGCCTACTCTGATGTGGCCAAACTGCCTAGTGGTCAGCGAGAGAGTTATATAAACGCTCTAAATTCGACCATAGAGATGTTTAAAAATATTTATGGTAGTCAGTTACCAGATGAACAAAACAAAGCCATAGAGGCCGGTTTACGTGCATTTAATAACGATTTACAACGATCTCATAGGCCTTCAAGAGGGTTTAGTCGATAAAACACCTTTGGCTAAGAGAAATATGAGTGAATTTTAGATCCAGATAATCATCATAACCTTTGGTTATTTGAGGGTTTTTCTTGTTGTTTTTTTTATTTTAAAACAAAAAATTTCCTTTCTTTATTTTTAAATACTTTTTAAATACTTTTGTCCTTTTTGGGAAAATCGCTATAGCCTTTTAACATCAAGCTTTTGAAGCGAAAAAAAATTTTCAAAGGTGGAGGTTTAGGCGGTCAAAGGTGGAGGTTTAGGCGGTCAAAGGTGGAGGTTTAGGCGGTCAAAGGTGGAGGTTTAGGCGGTATTAGTGGAAAAATTATTTGATTTTTCCACTAATACTGTTTATTATTCACTGCAAATATTAATACAGTGAAATATTGTGATATGGATAAAAATGAGATGTCGCAGTTCCAAAATGATCTGCGAGAAGTTGTAGGCACGTCTTATACGGTCAAAGTAGATAAGAATTTAAGTAAACAAGAGCGCGATGAACTTACCGCTCATGTGAGAAGGACGATAGGCGATAGTAATGCCACCATCCTTATTGTTGAACCTTTTTTAGAACCGAAGTTTGATTTTAATTTTGATTTAATTACTCCAAATGCAAAAGAAATTAAACCAACAGAGGGTGGCAGTGAAGCAGAGGTTAAGCGCACAGTAATTTATGGCGATAAATGGCTGGTGATGCAAAACCGTTTATTAAATGCCATTTCAAATTTGGACTTGAATGAGCGTCGTCTGATTATGTTCTTATCGCCATTAGTGCGTAAGCATGTAGAAAGTGCTCCTGATGCCAGAAAAAGAGTGTTTACAGTTAATGCTCTAGAATTCGCCAATGAATATAACTTAGGGAAAAAAAGTATTTATCGTACCCTCGCAGATATTGCTGATAGCATGCTGCACAAGGCGTTCTTTTTTTGGAATTTTGAGGGTAATGAACGAACGCATAGAACAGGGGTTTCGTGGCTTGTTGAGTGTGAATATAAGGAAAACGAAGGTCACTTAGAAATCATATTGGCCGATACGGTGATTGAGATGCTATCAGTATTCGACCGTGAAAACCCGTTTACGAAATGGGAGCGGCATTGGATTATTAACCTAGGCAGTTATGGCATGGTTTTATTCGAGCTGATTGCAAGCTGCATGTTCCAAAATCACAAAAAAAAGACGTATACGATTGAATATTTACGTGAAAAATTTAATTGTCTTGATAGCTATAGCAGAAATATTGATTTCAAACGTTATGTATTAGATACAGCCATTAGTGATATTCATGCCCACACCCCTTACCGTATCAGCTACACTCAAAAGAAAAAGGGACGGGCTATAAGTGAAATTGTATTTAGTTTTCAAGATACAAGTGAAAAAGCGGTAAAAGATTCAAAAGGTAAAAATAAGGGCTTAGAGCGCGACCCTAATACGGCTGATATGTTCACCAATTATACTGACAAGCAACTGGCAAGAGCAGTGCATAGTAAGAAATTTATGGCAGACTATAATGGCATGGTGTCAGCTCAAAACTCTGCTAATCAATCAAGTAGCGCTTGGATCAGTCATATGGTTGAATGGGTTAAAAAAGATCCTAAACGCTTTACCAAACGTCCTATGCAAGAGTATTTGGACGATGAACAAGCGCCTAGATTCTGAATTGGCCACGGCGTACTTTGCAAGGAACGGTCAAATTTTATGTAAGTGTTTCTTCAAGCCAAATGACAGTTACACAGAATCTATTAAACCTTCGTCAAAAGAACCACCGTTTTTTCTTCTTAGCCGTCACGACGATTGAATCGTCTCTTTTTTCTTGCTCTTGTTCAAGTGGCGGCTCATCGCTTATTTCAGCTTGCTTAAACTCTAGCAGTCTCACTTGTGCGAAATCCTGGATACTGGCGTTGGCTTTATCCAACGTTTTGTTCAACTGTCCTATCTGCTGCTGATAATTTTCAATTAACTTTTTTTGATCGCTTACCTGTTGGCTGAGGTGTTCATTCTTGAGCTTTTCAAGCGCTAATTGGTGTTCAATGTCCGTATTGTACTGGACACTTTGACTGTTCAGAGGTGTACTTTGGACAGTGTTCACTGAACGTTCAGTACGTTTTTTAGTGACAGGCTCACCAAACACTCGGATCATCTCTGAGGTATCAATTTTCTTGTCAGCGGTTCTGGAAAGCTCACCATCATTGATCTTCTGATAGATAGTGGTTCTTGACACCCCCCACTGTTTCGCTGCTTTTGTCACCGATATGTTCATTGCTCACCTAGTGTTCAAGTACGTTTTTAGCCCCTGTACAGTGTAACTGTTCAGAACGTTCAGTGAGTAACTATCGCACCAACCTTGCCGCTTGGCAAATACTAATGCTCTATCCGTGTCTGCGGCCAACTATCAACTCAATACATTAAAAAACACCTCAAATCACCTGAGGTATTTTTGTATTCTATATTGTAGTATGTTGTATATTGTATTATACTACATACAATATCATACAAACATTACATATCTACTTATATAAAATTAAGGACAATGACTATGGCACTCACTATTCAACAGGTTCATAACACTGCTGATCAACTGCAAGGGCAAGGTATCAAGCCCACTCTAGCCGAAGTGCGTAAGGCGCTTGGCGGGGGTTCATTTACAACGATTAGTGAAGCCATGAAGTCTTGGCGTCATGACAACCAAGAAGAAGCGCAGCTAAGACAGGTTGAGCTGCCCAGTGGTATCACTGAGCGCTTACAAACACTGGGTGCGGATATGTGGCAGACAGCCGTTGATATCGCTAATGATCGATTGGTTAAAGATCGTGAGGCCTTAGAGAGCATTAAGGCCAAGGCGCAAGCTGAGACAGACGAGGCGCAAGAGGCGGTTAAGACCTTAGAAGGTGAGCAGGCTGATTTGTTGGTGCAACTAGACGAGGTAACGGCCACTGCAGAGACAAAAGCTAAAGCGGCTGAACAGGCGACAGCTGAACGTGATAGGTTTAAGCAGATCTTGGCCGATACTCAGCACCAGTTGGAGCTTGAACGAGCTAAAACAGATGCCGCTCAGGGGCAGCTTTCGGATTTGCGCAACAGCTTTGATCAGCAAGCAAAAGAGCTTAACCTCAATATATCGAGAGTGGCCACGCTTGAGGCTAACGCTGCTAGTGATAAAGCCGAGGTTGCCCGTTTGAGTGCAGAACTTGAAGCGGCTAAGACAGAGTTAAAAGCAGTCACTACTGAGCGCAATGAGATTGCAACCGCTACTGCAGAGGTTAAAGGAGAGCTTAAGGCGATTACTGCTGAGCGTGATAAGCTATCAGGACTGAATGATCAGCTGATGCAACAGCAAGCGACACTAAACACAGATCACCAGCTGCTACTTAAGCAGTATGAGACGATATCGACCAGCTATAGCGCTGAGCAAGAAAAGACTGGCGAACTAATAATAAAGATTGAGAAGATGCAAGCAGCGTTGGATAAAGACTTGGATTAAAAGTAGACGTTGAGTTGTAGATAGCCTCGCTATTTCAGGGAGAGTTTTTAAAGTAAGTAAATATTGACCCAAGCCTTTCCCAAACTCTGTGTAACTTCTTATACCCTATTAGCAAATAGAAGTTACACAAAATCCAGGATGGGCTCCACTATCAGTGTTCATATTGATTATTGAATGGGATCATAGACTATTGAGCATAGATAGTTTTCAGTAGGAACGAGACCATCCCAGATTCTGTGTAACTGACGTTTAGATTAAATACTTACACAAAATTTAGGAAGGTCTCGGGTAATGCGACTTACACAGATTTTTTATGCTCTCTTGGACTCCATGTGAAGGAGATCGTCACATTCTTTACATATAGAAAATAGAGTTCTTTAGCCAGCTGCAATTTCAGATTAACCGATTCGGTAAGCTTTCTGCATTTCCGGAGACAACTTTTTTAGCCAGCTTGAGAGACTGAAGCCTTTTCTATCGGTACTATTTAATTTAGTAAAATACAGATGTTCATCCCAGCGAGGACCGAAATCTACTTCTGCAAGACTTACAAGCTGTTTGTTTCTGCGAAGACGATGCTTTTGATGGTAATCTTCGGCGGGCCAAAAATAACCATTTTGTTCTCCGGCCTCAATCACCTCGGGAGATTTCTCCTTTCCAATCGCTTGAATCAGTTCTTCAGCTACTTGTTTTTGCTCCAGATCAAAAACAAAAAGTATCTGGCGATACTGGCCCTGCTTTCTACCATGAACAGACCATGATTCAAAACTTCCAAGAAGTTCCCTGTAGCTGATTTGGTCTTTATCGTAGATCACTCTGACGACTTCGGCGTGTCCGTTGATGTTGCGGTAACTCGGATCCAGAGTTGATGCTCCAGCGTAGCCAACACGTGTTTGCACTACTCCCTGCGTCCCTCCAAAATTAGAATCCGGTCCCCAAAAGCAACCCATGCCGAAAACCGTTTGACTAAGCTTCCCGATTTTCAATGCTTCTTCGATTGCTTCAGGGGTTGCAAATTCATAGCTTTCAACACCGTCTTCTTTATTCATTTTTAGATCCGACATATTTTTCTCCTAACTTTCAAGAATTGTAGCCACTCCCATTCCTCCCGCCGTGCAAACGACGATAAGGCCACGTTTTCCAGGACCAGCTGAGTGCAGTATCTTTGCTAAAACTCCGACGATCTTAGCGCCAGTAGCCGCAAACGGATGCCCAAGGGCAATGCTACTTCCACGGACATTTAGCTTCGAGCGGTCAATTTTTCCGAGAGGCTCAGAACGTCCCAAGCGTGTTTTGCAGTATTCAGCAGACTCCCACGCCTTCATCGTGCAGAGCACTTGTCCAGCGAACGCCTCGTGAATTTCATAAAAATCAAAATCCTGAAGCTTTAAGCCGTTTCGCTTCAATAATTCACTGACCGCCACAGTTGGAGCCATGAGCAAACCTTCGCCAGCGACGTAATCCACGGCAGAAGTATGAGAATCCACAATCTTGGCCAACAGCGGCCAATTATTCTTTTTAGCCTCTTCTTCGGAAGCCAAAAGAACGGTGGATGAGCCATCTGTGAGCGAGCTTGAATTTCCCGCCGTCAAAGTCCCTTTTTCTGATTTATCAAAAACAGGTTTTAACTTCGACAATTTTTCCAAAGTTGTATCAGCACGCAAAATTCCATCGGTCTTATTTCCTTGGAATGGAAAGACGAGATCATCATAAAACCCATCTTTATATGCTTGAGCTGCATTTCTGTGACTTGCCAGCGCTAACTCATCTTGCTCTTGGCGAGAAATATTCCACTCTTTAACCATGAGTTCGCAATGCTCACCCATTGATTTTCCGGTGCGTGGCTCAACCACTGCGGGCAACACTGGCTTTAGATCGCTAGGTTTAATTCCTAAAATGATTTTTACTTTCTCACCAAGCGTTCTGGCAGAATTCAACGCAATCAATTTTCTTGCGAAAGTTCGACTAACCATAATGGGCAAATCGCTGTTGCTATCAACACCGCCCGCAATGCCACTTTCAATTTGGTGGCTAGAAATTTTGTGAGCAATCTGAATCGTATTTTCCAAGCTCGTTCCGCAAGCACGTTGCACGTTATATGCCGGAGTGTTTGGATGCAAACCGGAGGATTGAACGACTTCACGAGCCAAATTCCAGTTAGCCGAGCTGTGCATGACAGCTCCTAAGGCTACATCGCCCACAGTTTTTCCTTCCAAGTTATATCTATCAACTAAACTCTTTAGGCTCGCCGTCATTAGTTCTTCACTTGAGACGTCTCGATATGCGGTCATAGATTTCATAAATGGAATCCGAGCTCCACCTACGATATAAACGTTTCTCGTTTTCATAATTTCACCTCCGGCTTTGTGTGCCGTTCAAAAACTTCTCCGACCTTCACGTCGTACGATTCAAAAATGTAGTCTTTGCCAAGCATCTTGGCTTTTTTGTGTTCGGGATGCTTATCCCAAGCATCGAAAGCTTCTCTGGTAAGGAACTCGACAATTAGAACATCTTCACCGTTAGGAGAAGAAAACCGCTCATGGCTTCCGTAACCAGGAATGGCTTCGACAAGCGCGGACATCTCGGCGTATCTTCTTTCAAACTCCCCACCGTGCTCCTTGGCAACACGACTGCGGAAAACTGCTATAATCATTGATCTGACTCCTTACTAAGCTAATTACAATCCTCAAAAAAAAGATCTCGTTATTTCATCGAAGCTTCCAACCACTTGTCGAGATCCTTGAACTTGGGGTTTCTCAGCTTCTTTGTCCCAACCAGTATTGTCGGGAAATTTAACTTTCCAGTAGTATAAAGGGATCGCAGTTCATCAGCTGCCGCGTCGTCTTCGTGAACATCTAAAAAATCAAACTCGATTCCTTTTTCTTTCAAGTACGACTGGTAAATCTTGGTTTTGTGGCAGTCCTTATGACCGAACAGCTTAATCCCCACGACCCCCTCCATTTTCTAAAATTACTCTACAAACTTCAACGACTCCGAGTTGATGCAGAATCGAGCCCCAGAGGGCTCAGGACCATCTGGAAAAACGTGCCCTAAGTGGGCTTCGCACACATTGCATAGCACTTCGATTCTTCGTCCGTAAGTCGTGTCCAGTTCATATTGAATTACGTTGTCGGCGACGGGCTCAGAAAAACTCGGCCAACCTGTTCCCGAATCAAACTTAACGTTCGAATCAAACAGTTCAGTGTCGCAGCCCGCGCAGGCATACCGTCCTGCCTCATAAAATGAACAGAGTTCCCCAGTGTGAGGGCGCTCGGTGCCTTTCTTCCGCATGACATTAAATTGAGCGGGCGTCAGAATTTTTTTCCACTCTTCCTCGCTCTTTTCTACTTTTCTAGGAGGAGCGGGAGTGCCGTTATCGAGATAGTTGTTAATGCTTTCCCAGTTGAACATAAATTTGCTCCTTTATTTTTGGGTTTGTTCTTTAGCTATCAATCCACGCGAAGAAGTCAGTCGCGCTACCAATGAATTTTCCATCCACAAAAACTTGCGGAACAGTTTGAAGGTTGGTTTTTTTCTTCAACTCATCATAAGTCTTGGGATCGTCATCCACGCGAATTTGTTTAAAATCAACTTTTTCAGAAGTTAAGTACTCCTTCACGCGTTTACTAAACGGACAATGGTCTTTTGTGTAGATGACAACGTTCTTAAGTTCTTTCATTTTTTCCTCTTTCGTTTGATTCATGGTTTAATCTCTCTCAAAATGGCACGTGTACCCGTGGGGATTCTTCTTCAAATAGTTTTGGTGATACTCCTCAGCGTCATAAAACTCTTTTTCCAAGGCTACCGTCGTGACCACGGGATTCTCGAAGCGACCGATCTCATTGACCTCATCAATCACGTTTTCGATAATCGCTTTCTGTGCATCGTCACGATAGAACGCTGCCGAGCGATACGAAGTGCCAACATCATTTCCTTGGCGATTCTTCGTAGTCGGATCATGGATTTTGAAAAAGTAATGTAGAATCTCTTCGAGAGATATTTCGTCTTGGTCGTATTCCACGCGAACCGCTTCGGCGTGCCCCGTTTTCCCTGTTATAATATCGGCGTAGGTAGGATCATCAAAATCTCCGCCAGAGTAGCCCACCTTCGTTGACGTCACACCGTCCAGACTCCTAAGGAGGTCTTCGAGACCCCAAAAACACCCTCCGGCAACGATCACATAATCTAGTTTCATAAAGCCTCCTTAGTTTTCATCCACTTACTGATTAGACTGACTTTACAGCATGTAAATTGACATACTCCCGCCACTTTCGACAAACTCAAGTGTGGGATTCTAAAAGCGTTAGCTCTTAGGTGACATCCTCGCGGTGTCACAAGTTTTCTGCTTCAACGGGTGACTTTACTGCATCTACCCTCTACAGACAAAACGGCATGTCCTGCCGTAATATTGATACTAAAGATTGTTCCGAGGGTTTTCAATGGTTGGTTTGTATAAAATTATAATAAATACTAGGCGAAATTCACCACCACCCTAATCTCAGGTGGTGTCCTCTTTCGCGTTTTTGATAGATATAATATGTTCAATAGTTCGTATAACATGACCTATTGGACAGTTTACGTAGGAGCTATATATGGATGTTCTCAGTGAAATTTTAGATAAGGTAGAGCTTACTAGCAGCTACTGGTATAGAACCTCATTTGCGGGAGACTGGGGCATCAGCCTCCCGCAGGAAGAGAATCTAGCGAGATTTCACATCGTGACTCATGGCGAGTTTTGGTATGAGGTGCCAAAACTTAAACTTAAAGCATTGGCGGAGCAGGGCGATATTTTGATCTTTTTCAAAGGGATGGAGCACACCATGGCCAGTGCACCAAAAATCAAGGCCGAGCCTGCGGTCGAATTTAGAGCTAAAGCCAACCTCACCGAAGCTCAAGTTTTGGAATACGGTGATCAGAGCAAGCTCAAAGCCAACGTCGTTTGCGGACATTTTTGTTTTAATGGCGGACCCGATCATCCATTCTTAAATTCGCTGCCAAATGTCGTGCATATCAAGAGTGCTGATAACTCCCACTCGCCTTGGCTTGCCATGCTTTTAAGTATTATAGAGCAGGAAGCAAAATCAGGGCTTCCTGGAAGCAACACGTTAGTCAGAAAGCTGACCGAAATTATCTTCGTGCAAGCGTTAAGAATCCACATGTACAAATCCAATAAAAATGCTGGATTCTTCAAACTGATCGAAAATCCGCAACTCAGCAAAACCTTGGAAGCTATTCATCATAGTCTCGATAAAAAATGGGGTCTTGACGATCTCGCCGGGATTGCGGGGATGTCGCGTACGAACTACAGCGTCAAATTTAAGGAGCTGTCAGGCATGACACCTCTTGATTATTTAACCTATTGTCGGCTTGAAAAAGCAAAGCAGCTGCTTAAAGAATCCGGTAAGTCTGTTCCCGAAGTGAGTGAAGCCATTGGGTATCCGGCACATGAACACTTTCAAAAGTTGTTTAAGAAAAAAATTGGCAAAACTCCTAGCGCGTACAGAAAAGAAAATTCTGAAAAGGTGTAAAAATGAATATCTATAACTCTCCTGTTACCAAAATAGCTTTCTGGGTCATAGTCATTGGTGGTGCGGCTTGCCTGCTTATCCCTTTGTTTGCACCTCTTCTTCCTCTTCACTACTTGAAGGATTATGGCGAAATAGGAGATGCTTTTGGAGGTATTTCGAACCCATTCGTACAGATACTAGGTTCAGTAGTTCTGTTTTTAGCGCTGAAAGCCCAGATTGATGCGAATAGAATCCTTCATCAGCAAATCGAAAAAGAAAACACGAAGGAGCAACTAAGGCACGAGTTAGATCAACTTCACGAACTTTATATGTTCGTCGAAAGAAACATCAAAAATTTTAGTTACGATCAAGAAAAGACCGTTGATGGCAAGACGCAAATGATCCTTCTGTATTCTCGACGTGCGATTAAATGTTTCATTGAGGATCTAGAGAGCTTAGATGTTGATATTCACAAAGATGACGACATTTTAAGGTTCGACGGGGTTAAAGAAATTATGAGCATTTTGAACAGCGTTGACCTATATTTCGACAAAATCAAAGACAGCGAGATTGCACCTTATCATAAGAGTTTTTATAAAACGCTTATGCAGCACGAACTTCTCTTCAGCGTTTTTCCTTATCAAGATCTCGACAATCAAGCGTACCTAAAACAAGAGCATTGCCCAGAGTGTGGTGAATATCATGCAAATTATCCGCCACTGATTTATGACCGGTTACAGAAAATTAAAAAAAGTTTCTCCTGATGTATTATGGATATTTATTCGGTATCGGTCCTACCAAAAAGCTATTTGTAGTATCTCGAGTACGTGCTGTGGTGTAGTAATTCCAATCTTAGAAAACTCAAAGCTTATTCTGAAACTATCGGAATTGTCGGTTGGGTGAGACTTAGTCGCCCCGTAAAGCCTTATCGGGGCGGCAAAGATAACTTTTTATATCACTGCTATTGATGACGTCCTTTGTTTACTAAAGTTGTAAGCCCTTATTCTTTGTTTTAGACCTTCAACCACTCCGGGCTTGTCACTAGGAGAGTCCCCTTGGCTAACCTTAGCCGTCAGATCGTATTCAGCGATTTCTTGAGTCATGCCTTGTTGGCGATGCTGCATATACAGCTCCTCTTGTCGGTGGGTGATATGTTGTCCAGGCACCTTGAACTCCGAACAGAAAACAAGGTACCTATTGTGACACCCAACCGGCCAAGATAATTGTCGTCAACCGGTCATCCTAATTGTCGCCGAACAGTTCCATCTGATTCAGGTTTCTATATGGCCCAGCACTTCCG
>NZ_JBQSXK010000031.1:0-19964 GCF_052378115.1 Psychrobacter sp. AOP30-A2-5
GTTATAAGCAAGCTTGCTAATCATGCAAGCTCTATCAATAGCAAAGAGTGCTTAGCAGACCGCTTAATTGACGCATTCTACTGGTTTGGAGAGGCAGCAAAAGATAATAATGAAAACTCTCAAATTATTAAACTTGTCACTGCGATGGAAAGATTAGTCACTTTATCTGATAAAGATATAACAAATAATTTCTGTAATCGTATAGCTTGTACCATTGCTGTTTATCATGGTGATCTAGATAGATGGAAGAGTGATTTGAGCAAAATATATGACCTCAGATCAAACTTGGTCCACGGTTCTCGAAGTCTATATAAATCATATAGCTTACCACTAGATTTTAATCCGTTTCAATTAGCTTACCGCACTATACTTTCTACTTGTATATTGTTTGATAAAGCAGGTTTAGAGCTTTCAGTTAACGAGAGTAAATTAAGATATATATATGCTGAACTAATTGAGATTGGTAAAGACGATAAATATAAGCAGAAGAAAAGTCCATAAAAAAGCCCAATCCCCTACTTTGACTGGGGTTGGGCTTTTTGTCATACTAAGCTCAATTGACTATTACGCTGCGTTTTTGCTCTCAGCAGCTAACTGACGTAGCACATAGTGCAATACACCACCATGACGCACGTACTCGCGCTCTTTTGGCGTCTGTAGCATGACATTGACATCAAAGCTCTCAGACGAACCATCGGCACGTGTAGCCGTAACTTTGGCGGTCTTGCTCTCGCCATTATCTAGACCTGTAATGCTAAGCACTTCAGAGCCGTCTAGATTATAAGTTTCTGCATTTTCACCGTCTTTAAAGGTTAATGGTAGTACACCCATACCGACGAGGTTTGAGCGGTGAATACGCTCAAACGAGCTGGTCAATACTGCTTTTACGCCAAGCAAAATCGTACCCTTCGCTGCCCAGTCACGGCTAGAACCAGAACCATATTCTGCACCGCCAAGGACTACAAGCGGACGCTTATCTTCTTTATACTTCATTGCCGCATCATAGATGGCCATTTCTTTGCCGTCTTGTAGAGTGGCGCTATCGCCGTTGAAGTAATAAGTATAGCCGCCCTCTTTGCCAGCCATCATGGTATTTTTGATACGGATATTGGCAAAGGTACCGCGCGTCATTACCGCGTCATTACCACGGCGTGAGCCATAGCTATTGAAGTCGGCTTGCATCACACCGCGCTCTTGCAAGTACTTACCTGCTGGCGAATCTGGATCGATATTACCCGCTGGCGAGATATGGTCAGTGGTGATTGAGTCACCGAACAACCCTAAGATGCGTGCGCCTTCGATATCAGGAATACCTTCTGGCTCCATGGTCATACCATCAAAGAACGGCGGGTTTTTAATATAAGTAGACGCTTCGCTCCACGGATATAACTGACTATCGGCTGAACTAATAGCGTTCCATGCGGCACTACCGTCAAACACTTCACCGTAGTTTTTGCGGAACATATCCGCATCGATATTATTGGCAATCAGCTCATTGATCTCATCTGACGTTGGCCAAATATCTTTTAAGAAGACATCTTTGCCATCTTGATCTTGTCCTAACGGCTGCGTCGTTAAGTCAATATCAACCGTACCTGCCAGCGCATAAGCAACTACGAGTGGTGGTGACGCTAAGTAGCTCGCTTTTACATGTGAGTGAATACGACCTTCAAAATTACGGTTACCTGATAACACGGCAGCAGCGACTAAGTCTTTTTCTTCGATACCTTTTTCAATCGACTCTAAGAGTGGTCCTGAGTTACCGATACAAGTGGTACAACCATAACCCACTAAATAGAAGCCTGTTTTTTCGAGCTCGTCCATTAACTTAGATTTTTCAAGATAATCGGTGACGACTTTCGAACCGGGAGCCAATGAAGTTTTGACCCAAGGCTTGGCTTTTAGACCTTTTGCAGCGGCTTTTTTCGCCACCAAACCTGCACCAATCATCACCGCAGGGTTTGAGGTATTGGTACATGAGGTAATCGCTGCGATAACAACAGAACCATCACGCAATTTATGGCTCTTATCATCGATATTGACGTCAGAGAAAACATTAGGCTTAGCATAGAGTCTATCCGCTTGCTCTTGCTCGCCGCCTTCTTCATCAAAGCGTACCTTGCCTTCGACTTCTGACTTGCGGTCTTTGGTCATTTTTTCTAAAGTTTCGCCAAATTTTTCGTGCATATCAGATAGATTGATACGCTGCTGTGGCAAGTTCGGACCGGCAAGTGCAGGCTGTACCGATGATAAATCGAGCTCTAATTTACTTGAATACGTTGCCGCTGGCGTATCGGCATCGTGCCATAAGCCTTGCGCCTTGGCATACTTTTCGACCAACTCAATCTGGCTTTCTTCACGACCTGATAGACGCAAATAATCAATCGCCATTTGGTCAATCGGGAAAATACCACAGGTTGCCCCATATTCTGGTGACATATTGGCAATCGTCGCACGATCCGCCAGTGGCATACTGTGTAAGCCTTCGCCATAAAACTCAATGAATTTACCAACCACACCATGCGCACGTAGCATTTCAACCACACGCAATACCAAATCCGTCGCAGTAACGCCTTCAGTGAGTTTACCTTTTAGCTCAAAGCCGACCACTTGTGGAATCAGCATTGATGACGGTTGACCAAGCATTGCCGCTTCCGCTTCAATACCGCCGACACCCCAACCAAGCACGCCAATACCATTAATCATCGTCGTGTGGCTGTCAGTACCAAATACCGTATCAGGATAAGCCGTCAACTCGCTTTTACCATCAACATTGACATCAGCAGCCATTACAACACGAGCTAAGTATTCAAGGTTAACTTGATGCACAATACCCGTCGCTGGTGGTACGACCACAAAGTTTTTAAACGCATTACGACCCCAATGCAGGAATTCATAACGTTCATTGTTACGTTTAAATTCAATTTTTTCGTTCAAGTCTAGTGCATCTTCTCGGCCATAAGCATCGACTTGTACAGAGTGATCGACAACCAATTCACTCGGGATAAATGGGTTAATTTGCTCAGCACGACCGCCAAGCTCTACTACGGCATCACGCATCGCTGCCAAATCGACAACTGACGGTACACCCGTAAAATCTTGTAAGACCACACGGGCTGGCATAAAGGCGATCTCTTTTGACGCTTCTGCGCCTGCATCCCAGTTAGCAACCGCTTCGATATGGTTTTTGCCGACAGATTGACCATCATCTTCATTACGTAATAGGTTTTCTAAGACGATTTTCATGCAAAATGGCAATTTGCTGATGTGCTCGAAAGTTTCGGTCAGCTTTGGCAAACTGTAATAGGCATGTTCCTTGCCATCGACCGTAATGGTGTCTTTTACATTAAAAATATCACTCATGGTAGCTTCCTTATCGTTGTTATAGATCCTAAGCCTAAACGGTTATAGGTTTATGCTGAGGATTGGTGGCTAGATAGATGATTGTACGAGTTGCATTCAAAATCGTTATTATTTGACACAATACAATATAAAGTTGAGTTAACAAAATAGCTAAGCGACTCTTTAGGACTTAACAATAACGCTCTTTTACCATAACAAAACGGCGGCGCTTTGTTAACGTCTAGACGTTGTCAAATCGTGGCATAATCGTAAACGTAACAAGGGTTTAACGCTCTATTATTAAGTATCAATATATTTTCCAAAGAAATATTAGAATCAAAGGTAGTGGGTAAACCGGTCGCGGCATACGAGCCTTATCTATTAGACGTTTGGCTGCGCTATGCTATTATGGTGCGCTTTTTTACCGCTAGGCAAACGCCTCGAAACAATCGTTTCGCGCGCTATTTATTGATGAGTTTTTATGGCAAATTTTAACACCCACCTGAATGTTGCATTCATGGTCAGTGGTACGCTCAGTTTGACGGTTTATAAAGCGGGATTGATTGATGATTCGGGGTTTTTAGTTTGCGTGGCGCTCGGCACTATCGGTGGGCTGCTGCCTGATTTGGATTCTGATAATTCGACACCGATTAAACTTGGCTTTAATATCACCTCATTTATTTTTGCCTTTGGTTTGGTCATGCATTGGCGCAGTGAACTGAGTTTGCTCGCCCTGATTGCATTATGGCTAGCAGGCTACGGCTTTATGCGTTATGTGGTTTTCTCTATTTTTACCAACATGACCGTGCATCGCGGTGTGATTCACTCCGTGCCTTATATGGCAATTTTGGGTTTGGGGCTGACTTATTTAAGCTACTACGTCTTGCACCTTCCACTGACGGCAAGCTGGTTTTACGGTTTATTTTTATTCGGTGGCGCGCTAGTGCATTTAACATTGGACGAGCTATATAGTGTTAACTTATCGAATATGAAAATGAAGCGCTCATCAGGTACAGCGATGAAGTTTTATCAGCCTAAAGATAAGTGGTGGTATTTATTACTATATACACTGCTCGCCATGTTGGTCTATTTTGCCCCGCCGTTTGATGCGTTTTGGCAGCAGCTGCGCGACCCAGCACCATGGGCACAGCTAAAAGTCGGCATATTGCCAGAACTGATAAAAAGCATGCTGCGATAAAGATACGGTAAAGCAGTAAAACCCAAGCGAAAATGAGAATAAAACATGCAACCTAATCTACACGTTTGCCCTTGCCAAATTCATCCATCATCAAGCGCTATCAGCTCACCCCTACTGTATAAAGATTGCTGTCAGCCTTATCATGAGGCTGTTTATAATGATGCTCTTTATAATGGTGAAGTTGGCAAAGCAGAGGGTATAAAAGCGGAGACAGCCGAACGTCTCATGCGCACGCGCTATAGTGCCTTTGTTTTGATTAAGCCAGACTATATCATCAAGACCACCCTGCCAGCACAGCAAAACTTATTGGATATCAAGGCGATTGAATCGTGGGCAAAAGAGACAAATTGGGCAGGACTAGCAATCGTAGCGCACACGCCAAAGCTAGGCAAACGCCATGCGCAAGTTGAGTTTAAGGCTTATTTCAAGCCAACTAATAATGCAAGTACTTTAGAAGAGAAAGTGCAGGCGCATCATGAATTGTCTGCCTTTGTGAAGGTGACAGACAAAATCAATAATGATGCACGCTGGTATTTCTTAGATCCAACTGTTTCAATGTCTGTCAGCCAAAAGCAACCGTGTGTTTGCGGGTCGGGTGAGAAATTTAAGCGGTGTTGTGGGATATATATTTAACCTATGTTAACTCTAAACGCTCGCCCCAACTGACCGTGCCACCGCAATCCCCTCCTCAATCGTCAAAAACTTACGCTGACTTGGGCTGTCTTTATAAATAACATCACCATCTTGGAATATTAAGCACTCATTGACAGCCAACTGCTGCCATTTCTCATTTTCAGTGAGCGGAACAGTGACTAAGATAGTAACTTTATCCGTATCTGTCGTCACATCGCCAAAGTTAATGGCTAAATCATCATCTGCCAACTTCGCCTCGCCAAACGGCGCTTGACGCGTGAGATAAAACAATAAACTCCCCGCATAAGCCAATTGCCAGCTACCATTCGATATCAAGCAATTAAACAAGCCATTGGCAGATAAATAACGACATTGGGTGGTCAAAAAATTAAACAGCGTTTGGTCATCAGGACGCGATTTAAAGCTACTTTTTAAACGATTAACAAGGTAGCAAAACGCCATCTCAGAATCGGTTGAACCGACTGGCTGGCAATGTGAGGCATTGCCGTTGTCTTGCAAGCGCTGACAGCGTTTGATAAATTCGCTATTCATTTGCCCATTGTGCGCAAATACCCACTGCTCACCCCAGACTTCGCGGACAAAAGGATGGGTGTTTGCCAAACAATTCTGCCCTTGGGTCGCTTTACGAATATGAGCGATGACATTCATGGCTTTGATTGGATAGTTATTAACCAAATCAGCCACGGGCGATAAATGGCTTGGGCGATTGTCATGGAATAAGCGTAGACCAGTTGAAGCATTCTCTGGTTTATCACTATTAGTGCATTCGCTACGCTCAAAAAATGCAATACCAAAGCCATCTTCATGACTATCAGTCATGCCACCGCGACGACGAAACCCTGCAAAGCTAAAACCAATATCCGTTGGGGTATTACAGTTCATTCCTAAGAGTTGACACATTTATACTTCACCGCCGTTATTGTCGTCTTGTGCAGAATTTAAAGTAGGGTTAATTTTGGCGGCTGACGTTTCATCAAACACCTCATAAGGCGTTGCCCCATCGGTGTCAATATTTGCCAAAATGCGCTGTGCATGCGCCAAATCAGTATCCTGTACCCACAGCACAATCCCAGAGTTCATACCGGGCATCGCACTCAGCGGTTGCAGAGACACCGTAATACCATTGTTACGAAGCAGATTGGCATGCAGTTCACCTTGCATATTGGTGTCGTAGCGTGCCAGCTTGTGCCAGTTATCAACTTGATCGGTCATGATAAATTCCTTTTAAATATTTATAAATATAACTCGTTGCTATCATTCTATTAGCAACCGAAACCTTGTGACCAATGAATTTGATTTAACGGATAAGCATCAATATGAAAACCGTTTGGATACTCTTTAAAGCCAGATTGTGATTTTAATTGCTCAATAGCAGCTTGTGCTTGTTGCTCAGTCGCAAACACACCGATTATCTTAAAATCTTCGACATCGTTATTTTTATCATCATCTTTATAACGCGCATGTTCTAGTACAAACACTGTACTTTGCGCTTTTTCAACATGTGACCAATGATAAGCGGCAAGGCGTTTCATCAGGTCAGGATTTTTGACCATGATATTATCGCCCGTACGACCTTCGGTACGGTTGTAGTGAATAACGTTGAGACGTAATAGCCAAAAAATCACCGCCGCTTTGGCGAGCATCACTGGTAACGCGCGTTTTTCATCTTCACCGAGCATGCGTTTCGACTCATAGCCTTGCAAGAAAGCCGCCATTTTGCTGCGGTCAAAATTCACCGACTCACCCTGCTCAGCATCGCCCCACGTGGTACAAAAATCATTAATGGTAATGGCAATATCCATCACATAATGCTCGACGCTAACTTCGGTAAAGTCTAACAACCCTGTCAGACGTTCTTCACCTTTTTGGCTATTATTTAACGATAAGTTCCATAGCGTGTTATCGGCAAACATGTCTAAATGACACAAGCCTTTTGGTAATGTCGCAAGCGGCAAATCCGTATAAGACTGCCAAATATCACTCATCAATTTGGCTTCGTCAGCTGGCATAAACTGCCTTTCACGATCGCGCACATCCGCCCATGGATATAAAGGTACGCCATATTCTTCCGCAGGTTGTAGTGCTTGCAATGTCTCATGCAGCATCGCTAAAGCGGCGCCAATTTCATGACACATCGCTTGTGTGGTTTGCTGTGGATGCGAGCCTGCTAGGCATGGCACTAAGGTAATCGCTTTATTGTCATAGCGTATGACATAGCATTTTTCTGCGCTATCAGCGCCTAAATCAAGCAATGATAACGGCGCGGCGACCGGTAATTTACCGTCCAGTTGATTTAAGATAATCGCCATTTTTTCGATATCTTCTGGTGGACGCTCTTCAAACAAGGTAAACACATAAGAGTGTGCGCCATCTACATCGTCAGTCGTCTGAATAAACCAGTTAGAGTTTTTGATACCTTGGGTGATCGGAATGGCACGCGCGAATGACACGCCAAAACGCTGGCAAAAAGCGGCAAACTGGTCATCGGTTAACTGGGTATAGACGGACATGACATCTCACTTATGGCAATTAAAAGAAGGTAAATAGGATAAATATTGACGGTAATCACAGTGATTGTACCGTGCATGAGCAAACTTTGGCTAAAAGCATAATAATCTTGCGAAAACCTGCCTGAGATGGCGGTGATTTTGCTAGACTAGCGCTTATAGAATGAATTGATTATAAGGCGAAAGTCCCTATGTTAGCAAAGCGTATCATTCCTTGTTTGGACGTTGATAATGGCCGTGTGGTCAAAGGTGTACAGTTTGTCGATATCAAAGACGCAGGAGACCCTGTTGAAGTCGCAAAGCGCTACAACGAACAAGGCGCTGATGAGATTACTTTTTTGGACATTACTGCGACCAATGATGAGCGCGATACCACCTATCATACCGTTGAGCGTATGGCGGAGACGGTATTTGTTCCGCTGACAGTTGGTGGTGGCGTGCGTAAGATTGCGGATATCCGCAACTTACTCAATGCAGGTGCGGATAAAGTAGCGATTAATTCAGCAGCGGTATTTACCCCTGAGTTCGTCGGTGAAGCGGCGCAGAAATTTGGTAACCAATGTATCGTCGTGGCTATCGATGCCAAACGCGTTGCAGACATTAATGTTGATGGCATTATCATGCCGCGTTGGGAGATCTTTACCCACGGTGGTCGCAAACCAACGGGTATCGATGCCGTGGCTTGGGCGAGCAAAATGGCTGAGCTTGGCGCTGGTGAATTACTGGTCACCTCGATGGATGGTGATGGCACCAAAAAAGGCTATGATTTGGCACTAATGCAGCAAATCACCAGCCGCGTCAATGTGCCTGTTATTGCTTCAGGCGGCGTCGGCAATTTGCAACATTTAGCCGAAGGGGTGTTGGAAGGCGGCGTCGATGCCGTCCTTGCTGCCAGCATCTTCCATTTTGGTGAGTATACGGTTCAAGAAGCCAAAGCGTATATGGCAGCGCAAGGCATACAAATGCGTCTATAGTACGCTCGTAAAATACAAATAAAACAGAAAAAAATGTTATCATAGCGCTAACCACTTATTTTCGTTCATTTAACTGATTATCTAACGGATAATAAGCCATTTGAACCTAGCGATATATTTAGCGCATTATTTATGCCTACATTTTAATTAAAAGCCCATTCGGCAAAGGATTTTTTATGTCAAATCTACAACAGCAGAGCAATGACGTGACTCATATCGATGGTAATTTACATCAAAACAAAGACGTTCGTATTGGTATCGTCGTCGGTCGTTTTAATGGTTTTGTCGTTGAGTCATTGGTAGATGGTGCAATTGATGCGCTACTACGTCACGGTGTATTGGGTAGCAACATTACCGTTATCCGCGTACCGGGTGCTTTTGAATTGCCATTGGTTGCTCAACGTGCTGCTGAGTCTGATCGCTTTGATGCTATCGTCGCGTTAGGCGCGATTATTCGTGGTAGCACGCCGCATTTTGATTTCGTTGCAAGCGAATCTGCAAAAGGCTTAAGCGCGGTAGCTATGGACTATAATATCCCAGTTGCCAATGGCGTCTTGACCACTGACAGCATTGAGCAAGCGATTGAGCGTGCTGGCACGAAAGCGGGTAACAAAGGCTCAGAAGCGGCGATGGTTGTACTAGAAATGCTTGCGGTACTATCACAGTTAGATATTGAAGATGACAGTGAAGACGCTTAATCAAGCCGTCATTTGATAGGCTGTTTGTTATTTAATGAGCGCTGTGGTTCTTATGAGCTTTCGTTTTTATCGAGAGCCACAGCGTCAGCGTTACAAAGACTGTTACCAAGTACGCTACAAAACTCGACTGGCAAAGCCTGCCAGCTAACTACTATTTAACATTTTATTTTAAAACTCTTATCTTAAAACTTTTTATCTTAGCAACTAGGTATAGACCCCCTATGACTGACCAACTCAAGCGCGCTATCAGCGCTGCGAAAACCGCCCAAACCAATGATAAACAAGCTGAAGCCACGCGCATCGCGAGCAGCAGTGCGGGTGATCAAATCTTCGATATGAGTGAGTCTTCTTACAAGACCAGTCACACCGCTATCCGTAAAGCGCGACGCTTTGCGATGCAAGGTCTATACGAATGGCTCGTCACTGACCGCCGCTTCGATATCGATGGTAAGCTTGGCTGGAAAGACAATGCCCCACACGATATCGCCGCTCGTACACGCGCGACCAATGCCATGCATACCGTACATATTGGCTATTATCATGAAATGATGCGTGACATCCCAGAGCAGATCGAGGCGCTAGATGTCCTTATCTCTCAGCATCTTGACCGTGAAATCGATAAGTTGGACACCGTTGAGCACGCTATTCTTTTGATTGGTGCTTACGAGCTACAGAACCGTTTAGAAATTCCTTATAAAGTGGTACTTGATGAAGCGATGAAGCTGAATAATCACTTTGGCGCTACTGACGCGCATAAGTTGATTAATGCCGTCCTTGATAAAATGGCAGTAGAGCTACGTGCTATTGAAGTAGAAGCTGATAGCAAAGCCAATTTACGCACCTCACAAAAAGCGGCTGCTAAACCTGTAATAAAAGCTGCTACCAATGCTGACGATAACGCTGATATAGAAGGTAGTGCTGATACAGCTGCCATTGAAGGAAAATCAACTGCTTCAAACAAGCCTCGTATTAGCGCCAATAATGCTACTGTCAAACGCAATAGTGCTAGTAAAGCTACTGCCAATATTAGTGACTTTAAAGCGAGCAAAAAAGCGATTGAAACAGACCGCACTGATGCAGACAGCAAAGACTAATCATGAATGAGTTTGAGCTGATTGAGCGTATATTCTCCCAAATGCAAGCTGCGCAGTCATTGTCTAGCATTGTCGACAAAGGCATTGTCGAAAAAGGCATTGGTGATGATGCGGCGGTGATGAGCTTGCCTGCAGGCGCGCGCTTGGTCAGCTGTATTGATACACTGGTTCAAGGTCGACACTTCAGCGCCGATTGGCAACAAGTAAATAAGCTGGCATTTACCATCGGTTATAAAGCCGTGGCAGTGAACGTCTCAGATATTGCCGCTATGGGTGCAACTCCGCATAGTATTCTACTGGCGTTAGCCTTACCTCAGCGCTTGGCAAATGAGCACTGGTTAAGTGAATTTGCTAAAGGCTTATTCCATGCTTGCCAGCTATTTGGGGTGACGCTTATTGGTGGTGATACCACGCGCAGCGACAATTTAGTGCTTAGTGTCAGCGCGCAAGGGTTACTCACCAGAGAGACGCCAGCCGTCTACCGTTCAGGCGCGCAAGTTGGCGACAAACTTTATGTCTCAGGCACGCTTGGCGATGCCGCTTATTCGCTACAGCATCCTGATACTGCTATCGGTATTGAGCTTGCGCATCGTCTACATATGCCAACGCCGCGTATTGCACTAGGTGCAGCACTAGCACAAATCGGTGCAACGTCAATGATAGATATCTCTGATGGTCTGTATCAAGACATTGGACATATCTGCCAACAAAGCAGCGTTAGTATGCGCATTCATCTCGATCAGCTACCTACTAGCAACGCATTGGCAAACGCTGAGTTAACCGAGCGCTTGTTGTGCCAGCTGGCTGGCGGTGATGATTATGAATTGGCTTTTACTTTGCCTGCTCATATTGAACCACCTGTTAATGACAGTAGCAACACGCCTGTTACCTGTATCGGCGAAGTCATAACCGTAAATGAGCCAGATTCTATCAAAAATTTACCACCAGAGCTTTTTTATCAAGGACAGCCCATCACACCTACCCATCCCGCCCCCTTTACTACTTGGCCCAATCTGACGGGTTACCAACATTTTGCAGGTTAACCCATGATTGATCACCACCTATCTAAGCCTGATATCCGTAAAGCCAATGATTGCCCGCCTCTTCCCATCGATGCCAATATGCTTGACCGCGTAGTTTATTGGCTTGGGTTGGGTTTGGGTAGTGGTCTGCCTCGCCGTGCACCCGGTACTTGGGGAACGGTTGGTGGCTTAATCGTCGCGATACCATTGCTAAGCTTAGGATTCGTGCCATTTTTGATTATTACCAGTCTCTCTTGTGTGATTGGTAGTTGGATATGCGGTCGTACCTCAGAGCTAATGGGTGGTCATGATAACCCGCATATCGTCTGGGATGAATGGGCAGGCATGTGGCTTACCCTTCTGCCGCTATCCTATATGGGTATCGCTGACGGTAATTTTTGGCAAAATATCGCCCAAATCTCTTCTATTGTTGCCATTATTATCGCCTTTATATTATTCCGCTTTTTTGACATTATTAAGCCACCACCGATTGGCTGGGCAGATAAAAAAGTCGCAGGCGGCCTAGGTATCATGCTTGATGACATCATCGCAGGGGTCATGGCAGCAGCCGTTTGGATCATTATCTATACCACCATCCTTTAGCTGTTAAATTAGCCTCGCTTTTATATAAGCGACGGTCTTTCATAACCGATTGTCGTTTATAGTCCATCATTTTTTTGACTCGTCCGCTTTTTTAGTAATGCATTTGTGACGATAGCCAATTTATCAGCAAGTCACCAGTAAATGGTAAGCCCATGACAAGCAACGTAAGTTACAAAGATGTCACGACATAGCGTTTTAGTTAAATGACGGTTTGCGTTATAATTTGAAATTATATTTTGTTACATTTGTAGGCTATTATGACAACTCCCCTCTCGGTAATCATCCTCGCTGCGGGCAAAGGCACGCGTATGCAGTCGGCTAAGCCAAAAGTGCTACAGACATTGGCTGGTAAGTCGTTATTGGGTCATGTCCTTGATACATGTCATCAATTAACGGTTGACGACACCATTATTGTTCATGGTTTTGGTGGCGAGCAAGTCCAAGCAGATATCAATGCTCAATATGCGCATCTGCCTATTACTTGGGTTGCTCAGACTGAGCAATTAGGTACTGGACATGCGGTTAAAGTGACCCTGTCGGAATTACCCAAAGAAGGGCAAAGCCTGATTCTCTATGGTGATGTGCCATTAGTCAGCTGCCAGACATTAGCAACGCTACAAGCGGCTAACACCGAGGGCATGTCAATGTTGACGTTGACCGTAGACAATCCTTTTGGTCTCGGTCGTATCAAACGTGACAAAGACGGCAACATCGAAGCCATCGTCGAGCAAAAAGATGCCAGCGCCGATGAGCAGAAAATCCAAGAGATTAATAGCGGTATTTACTGCGTCGATAATGCGTTATTGCATAAATACCTGCCAAAGCTGTCTAATGACAATGCGCAGCAAGAATACTATCTAACGGATATTGTTAAAATGGCGGTCGCTGAAGGCATTAATATTGTCGCGATTGAGCCTGAGCATACCTTTGAGATTGAAGGCGTCAATAACCGCCAACAGCTTGCTAGCTTAGAGCGCACTTGGCAAGGCAAACTGGTTGCCGACTTGCAAGAAGCGGGCGTGCAGTTTGCTGATCCAAGTCGCGTTGATATTCGCGGTACCTTGACTGCGGGTCAAGACGTGTTTGTCGATGTGGGTGTGGTATTCGAGGGTGATTGTGTCTTAGGTGACAATGTTTATATCGAAGCGGGCTGTGTCATCAAAAACGCACACATTGGTAATGCCTGCCACATAAAACCTTATTGCGTGATTGATCGCGCTGAGATTGGGGCAGGTGTTGATGTTGGTCCTTTCGCCCATTTGCGTCCTGAAACCGTACTGTCTGATAACAGTAAAGTTGGTAATTTCGTCGAGATTAAAAAATCAACGGTCGGTCATGGTAGCAAGGTTAATCACTTGAGTTATATCGGTGATACGACCATTGGTACAGATGTCAATGTCGGCGCAGGCGTCATTACTTGCAATTATGATGGTGTCAATAAATCACAAACTATCATTGAAGACAATGCCTTCATTGGCTCGAACTCAAGTTTAGTGGCACCTGTGACTATTGGTGATACCGCTACGGTTGCCGCAGGTTCAGTGATTACTAAAGACGTCGACAGTAAAGCATTAGCCTTTGGACGGGCACGACAAACTCAGAAAAACGACTTTCAGCGTCCGACCAAAAAGTCAAAATAGCAATGGTCAATCACCAGCATTTTGAACAGTATCTATTGAAGTAATACTAAGCAGCATGACAATTTTTGTGATGCTGCTTCCTTATATTTATAACGTCAAATTGTTAGTATAAAAGCTCTGCCAGTATGAACTTCTATTATTTATTGACTGAACATTATCGCCTCTCAAAGTATTTGAGCGGTTAAGCATTGAAACATTGAAGCCTTTAAAAATTAAAACATGAAACATCGAATTTAAGGAATAGTTATGTGTGGAATCGTTGGAGCAGTCGCTGAGCGTAATATCGCTAATATCTTACTTGAGGGTCTTAAGCGTCTAGAATACCGTGGTTATGATTCTGCCGGTCTGACCGTCATTCGTGATGGCGAACTCCATCGCGAGCGCCAAGTGGGTAAAGTGCAAGCATTGGTCGATGCTGTGGCAGTTAATCCTGAATTTTTCGATGGTCATATTGGTATTGCGCATACACGCTGGGCAACCCATGGCGAGCCGGCACAGCGTAATGCCCATCCGCACGTATCAGGCAAGATTGCTGTAGTACATAACGGTATCGTTGAAAACTATGCCGAATTAAAAGAAGAATTGATTGCTAAAGGTTACGTATTTACGTCGCAGACCGATACCGAAGTCGTCGCTCATCTAATCAATGATATCTACAAAACAACGCCTGATTTACTAGAGGCGGTTCGTGCGGTTATTCCGTTATTACATGGCGCATTTGCCCTTGGTATTCTACATATCGACTGCCCAGAAGAGCTGATTACTGTTCGTTTGGGCTCTCCACTGGTGATTGGTGTGGGTATTGGTGAGAATTTTATTGCTTCTGATCAATTAGCCCTACTACCGGTCACCAATCGCTTTATGTACCTAGAAGAAGGTGATATCGCCAAATTGACGCGCAGTAGCATTCAGGTTTATGCCGATGGTGTCGAAGTAAAACGTCAGATACATGAAATTGATGCGGCACAGCACAATGCGGATAAAGGTGAATTTAAGCATTATATGCTCAAAGAAATCTATGAGCAGCCAGACGCGGTAGCCCGTACTGTTGAGATGGCTGTAGATAGCGATGAGCCGTCTAAGCTGCGTGATGATTTTTTACAGCGTAATGAAGCGCAATTAAAAGGCATTAAGCATGTCCAAGTCATCGCTTGTGGTACCAGTTACCACTCAGGCTTGGTCGCAAAATATTGGTTTGAGAGCCTTATTCGTGTGCCTTGTTCCGTGGAAGTCGCTAGTGAATTCCGCTATCGCAATCCTGTCGTCATCGACAACACACTTGTCATTTGTATTTCTCAATCTGGCGAAACGGCAGACACGTTATCGGCGCTACGTGATATTCAAAAGCACACGCCAGCAGGTCTAGTCAGCTTAGCATTATGCAACGTACCGACATCTTCTTTGGTACGTGAGACGGATATCTTTTTACCAACGCTTGCTGGTCCCGAGATTGGTGTTGCTTCTACCAAAGCATTCACCACTCAGCTCGCCGCTTTAATGCTATTGGTCTTAAAAGTGGGTGTCGTTCAGGAGCGTATGACTGGCGAAAACCTGAGTACCTTGCTTGGTCAATTACAAGAGCTACGTGGTCAACTACATGCCAGCTTAAACCTCGATGCGCCTATCAAAGCCATGAGTGAGCATTTTGAGTATAAAAAGAGCTGCTTGTTCTTAGGTCGAGGTTTGCAGTTTCCAATAGCTCTAGAAGGCGCGTTAAAGCTGAAAGAAATCTCTTATATTCATGCTGAAGGCTATGCAGCAGGCGAGCTCAAGCATGGACCATTGGCATTGGTCGATAAAGACATGCCCATCGTCGTACTAGCGCCAAAAGACAGCATGTTTGATAAGCTAAAAGCCAACATGCAAGAAGTACACGCGCGTCATGGTGAGCTGTTCGTTTTTGCCAGTGAATCTAGTCAAATGGTCGCAGAAGACAGATTACATGTGGTCTATGTGCCCGATGTTTGTGAAACGCTTGCCCCTATCGTCTATAGCGTACCCGTACAGCTGTTGTCATACCATGTCGCAGTAATGCGCGGCACAGACGTCGATCAGCCGCGTAACCTTGCTAAATCAGTGACTGTTGAGTAACATAATTATTTGATTTTAATAATATTATCATTAATTAGTTGCTTTTTACACCGAATCCTTCGCTATCTGGTACGAATAAGATAGCGAAGGATTTTTTTGTGAATAACGAAATAGAAAAATATCAATCACTTATACAATTATAGTAGCTACAGTATGGACAATGAGAACATGGATATCGAAAGCGGCACCGCCAATCAAATCACTAATCAAATAGAAATAATCTATGAAGATGAATTTCTGGTGGCAATTAATAAAGAGGCTGGTCTATTGGTGCATCGCAGTTGGCTGGATAAAGGCGAGACGCGCTTTGCCATGCAACTCACCCGTGATGCGGTAGGTTGTCATGTATTTCCGGTGCATCGGTTAGACAAGCCCACATCGGGCGTATTATTGTTTGCCAAGAGCTCAGCCGTGGCGCGCAGCCTTGGCGAGGCCTTTACGGCACATACCGTGACGAAGCAATATCTAGCCGTGGTACGCGGCTTTATGCCAGACCAAGGCACCGTAGATTATGCGCTCAGCTTTCAACCCGATGCCATCGCCGATAAGTTTGCCGATTTGGACAGACCCGCTCAAGAGGCGGTGACCCATTGGCAAAGTTTGGCACAAATCGAGCTACCATTTGCCGTATCAAAAAAGCATGACACGAGCCGCTATAGTCTTGTGCGCTTGACACCCGAGACTGGGCGCAAGCATCAGCTGCGTCGGCACATGCGACATGTATTCCATCATATCGTGGGTGATACTAGCCACGGTGATATACGTCACACACGATTTTTTCGTACTCACTATGATTGTACGCGCATGTTGCTGCATGCTCAGACTTTAGCGCTCAGCCACCCCGTCACTGGTGAGCCATTATTGCTAAAAGCTAAATTAGACGACCAATGGATGCGTATCTTAGAAGAGTTTTCTTGGGTGGACAGCGCTAAAGATTAAACAGCGTAGGTTTTATCTTAGATAGTCATATCAAAGAAGTCGACATACTGATGCTAGATATGAAGGTTCGATACCTTAGTGAGGACTTCAATCTTCGGCTATGAGCTTTTGGATTTTTATTTACCGTAAGCGCTGTTATAGGAATAAGAGCAGCTAACATCATATTGGCTGGCGCTTTCTTCCCAGTTTCATTTTTATATTCGCTAGCACCAACCCCGACAATATCAATATCATTGCCAGCATCTTCCACCATGTCACGACCTCTCCTGTAAGCAGCACTGAGGTTGTCATACCGAATACTGGCACCAATAGAGCAAACGGCATAACCTTGGAAGCCGTATTTTGACTAAGCAGATGCGCCCACAGTCCGAAGCCTATCAACGTTGAGACATACACGATAAACCCAAGTGATAGCCAAGACTTAAGCGATGCCTCGTTAAACGTCGCCAGCTGCCATGCCTCGGTCTCAAATATGAGAGAAGATAGAGTTAAAATCACGCAAGCGATCAGACCACCCCAAACCACGAGAGCGAGAGCAGACAACGCGGATGCCTTATTCCTTTCAGTATTAGACGGAATAATAGCCCCGTCTGATCCTTGCTGCGTCGCTTGTGTTGACGCCTGTTTTGAAGCAATGTTACCAAAACTCCAGCCTATGGCCGCAATCAAGATACAGACAAACCCAGCCAGAGGCATATCACCACCAAGGTTCAACGCGATGACGCTAAGCCCTAGCACACCGACCAGCATACCGATGATTTGCATGCGACTCACTGCCTCACCCAGTATAAAATACGCCAACAATACGGTAATAAAAATTTGAATTTGTAGCAATAGTGCCGTCAATCCTGCTGATGCCCCTAAGTGCATGGCAGTGAATACAAAAGCATACTGCATGACAAACGTACCGATAGCATAGATAAGTAATGTACGGTTAAATTTGGGCGGCTTCAGAAAGAAAACCAGTGGCACAGCGGTAAAGAAAAAACGCAGGGCGGTGAGCATTAGCGGTGGAAAGCTTTCAAGCCCCCATGCAATAAAAGTAAAGTTCACACCCCAAATAAAAGTAACCAGTACAGCCAATGCAGTGTATATAGGAGTCATGTAGTTGGCCTAGGAAGTTATGGCTGATTATTATATTTAAAAAAATTTTATGACAATCTCGTATTAACCATAGGATGCTTTTAGAGAGTGAGTACTACACTTATAAACAATAGAACGGCAATGAGCATTAATGCTGCACCGCCTATTTTTGTAATTAACTATAGGTTATCTTGAGCTTTCCATAGATACCGACTGGCTAAAGCAAATGCTTCTGCGTAGCAAAAATGGATTAGTAAGACCAAGAGGCAAAAAGCTGAAGCTAAAATTAGAAATTGAGAAAGATAGGTTTGCTCAGTATCGATAAATTGCGGAAATACAGCCATAAAAAATAAGATAGGTTTTGGGTTAGAAAGGGAGGTTAGCAAACCCTCTTTGAATAACCTACTAGCACTTGTACTACTCACATCTAACGTGTTGTCAGACTCTAGGACAAATGATTTTCTTTTTCCAAAGGCCATTTTGAAAAACAAAAGAGTATACCCCAACAGAACCAGTTACTTCACCCTTTAGACCCATTAATAGACCACTTAAAGCAGACTGATATAAGAAAGAGAACCACTCAAAATAAACTTTTGAACGATCTAAACGTTGCAGTTTAAACGCGCCAATATAAAGACTTAAACCAATCCCTTATACAGAAAGTAACACCCTACAACCGTTAATAACAACGCAAAGCATTTTTTCAATAATTGCGGTGATAGTATATGAGCAACTTTCGCGCCTAGCTTGGCGGTAAAAAAGCTCATGATGCTGATCCCTAAAAAGGCATAAATGTGCACAAAGCCAATGGTGTTAGGCACATCAATTCGTTGCTGCATCCCAAAAAATATAAAACCTAATGCTCCAGCAATAGCAATCGGCAGACCACAAGCTGCTGAGGTGCCAACGGCTTTTTGCATGACTACACCATAACGCGTGAGATAAGGCACGGTTAAGCTACCGCCGCCAATACCGAAAATGGCAGAAGCGATACCGATAACCCCACCTGCTGCTAATTGCCTAGGTTTTGAAGGCAGTTGTGTATTAGCATCGTCGGCACTACTAGAATTGGTAGCAGGATTAGCAACCTGTTTTTTGCCACCGAAAAACATCTTGTAGGCGACCCACAGCAAAAATACGCCAACAATGAGTTGAAGGTACAGCCCAGATACCTGCCCTGCAATCCCTGCCCCTAAAAAGCAACCAATCGCTAAGCCTGGTGCCAGATTTTTAAAGACAGGCCACATGACTGCGCCTTTTTTATTGTGTGCCATTAACGAGCTGATAGAGGTGACAATGATGGTCGCCAATGACGTCCCCAATGCCAAATGCATGATATTGTCAGGGCTGTAACCCATTTGCGTAAAGACGATGAATAATAATGGCACGATAATTGTGCCACCGCCCACACCAAATAGCCCCGCAGCAAATCCTGCTAGCGCGCCTATGATTAAAAAAATGATTAATTCCACGGGATATTTACTTCTTATGTAGAGTTAGTACGATGGTTATTTTAGTTCAGTGACAATCAATCAGTTAAAAAGCCAACTTAGGCGATTTCTGCTTGATCCACTTGACCAACCCGAGAATAGGCACGATTAAAATACACCAAACTCTCCTCTTGCTCACTTTGTCTAATGGCGACCACTCGGCACATGAAAACACTATGCGTGCCCACTTGCTGAATGTCCTCAATCTCACAATCAAAACTGACCAACGCATCTTCTAAAACGGGAGCGCCTGTTTTGAGAGGTGACCAAGAGCCGTATTCAAATCGCTCTTGTGAACTCAATTTGGAGGCAAAAGCGTTAGATATTGATTCATGCTGTGCGCCTAAAACATTGACACTTAACGTTTTATTTTCAATAAAATGGGCATGTGAGCGAGATGTCTGATTCATGCAAACCAGCAATGTTGGCGGTGTATCGGTAACGCTACACACCGCAGATGCGGTAAATCCATGAGTACCAGCGCTACCTTCTGTGGTAATGACATTGACCGCGGTTGTTAACAAAGACATACCATCTCTAAAATCGGTGGCTTCAATCATGACTTAACTCCTAAATTTTAAATCTTTAAGTTCATTGATAACTGAGGTCACTCATGAGTTTAAACAAGC
>NZ_JBQSXK010000032.1:0-19551 GCF_052378115.1 Psychrobacter sp. AOP30-A2-5
CTAGGGGTTGGGACATTAAGTATAATTTTACACTTAATCTAACTTACTTTTATAATTCACACTCTATAAGTGTATTTTCTATTTGAATTGACGATTTTTTTGTTTAAATGCTATGCAATTTTATGAATATATTTTCTAGTCCTGCCATCAAAATGATTTGACTTATATCATTATAGCTGCTAATTTTAAACTAGATTTTTATTACAGGTATGTAAAAGATATATTTGAAACTTGTAAGTTATTACATCTGGTATAGATTGGATTATTTACCAGTGATGTATTACTCCTATTTTCACGATTATCAAAAGGAATTGATAATGAAGCTAGCTCCTCTTTTTTCAATTGGTGCCTTAGCGGCTGTTAGTCTTTTAGGCTGCTCTAACCAATCTTCTAACACGACTGATGGCTCATCAGCAACCTCTCAAGAAACGACCGTTTTACGCTTCTCTCACTTTTGGCCAGCAACCTCTTCTATCAGCACAGAGGTTTTTGAACCTTGGGCAAAGCAAATTGAAACAGATTCTAATGGTCGCTTAAAAGTAGAGTTGTATCCTTCCGCGGGTCTTGCCAAAGCAGATGTTACGTACGAATCTGCTGCTAAAGGTACGATAGATATCGGCTCACAAGCACATGGTTATACCAGTGGTCGTTTTCCTTTAACTCAAATCACTGAACTTCCTGGTTTATCAAACTCAGCGACTCAAATGGGTTGTATGCTTCAGACTCTTTATGAGGATGGCACGCTTGCTAGTGAATACGAAGATTCTCATTTGCTATTTATGTATGGTGCTGGGCCTGGCTCACTGCATACTACGGATAAGTTGATTCGGACTCCTGAAGACATGAAAGGCATGCGCATCCGCCGCCCTTCTGCGGTCGCGGGTGACATTATCGAGAGTGCTGGGGCGTCACCAGTAGGATTGCCTGCTAATGATATGTATACCTCGCTACAGCGCGGCGTCGTCGATGGGTTGAGCTTTCCATGGGAGGCCGTAACAGCGTTCAAAATTGACGAAATCACCAAATATCATACCAACATTCCTTTTTATAGTTCGGCGCTGATGGTTACTATGAATAAGGATAAATATAACAACTTACCTGATGATTTAAAGCAAGTGTTGGATAAAAACTCAGGAATGGCATTGGCGAATAAAGTTGGTGAAGTGTTTGATAAGCATGATCAAATGGCCATTCAAGCTGCTAAAGCTAAAGGCGATGAGATCGTTGAAATTCCTGATCCATTGAATGATCCTGATTGGAAAGGACCACTTGAAAAGGGTACTAAAAAATATCTAAGTGATGTCAATGCTTTGGGTTTAGATGCTGATAGTGTCTATGAGAAAGCAAAAGCTGCCAGTGCCGCTTGTAAAGTGGTATAACTCATTGGAGGTGTCACATGGCATTTTTAGTAAAAATCAGCATTTTAATCTCTAGATTATGCCAGTTTATTGGTGGTGTCAGTCTTATTATTATTGTCCTCACAACGATGCTCGATGTGACTGCTCGTTATATTTTCAAGCTGACTGGTGGTGAGTTTGGCTTTACTGTTAAAGGCAGTGTAGAGATCGTTTCTTACTTCATGCTCTTTGCTTTACTTGCTGCCTTTGGCGCTTTCGTCGAACGCTCACAAATCATCGTTGATGTCTTTACCCAAAAAATGCCGCAAGCCGTTAAAGGCTATATGATGGGCGTCTTTATGATGGGCTTTTTTATCATCGGTATCGTTTTTGCTTGGGGGCTTTATGAGAGTGCTGTTGATGCCATAGCATACGGCAAAGTCACTCAAGACCTTCGATTATCAATGATGCCCATCTATGCATTTAGTGCATTTTTAAGTCTCTTACTCGCCATTCGCTCATTAATCGAATCCATCAATATCTTTAAAACGGGCGAGTTCTTTGACGCCGAGGAGACAGGCGCATGAGTCCAGAAATTATTGGAGCCATTGGCTTAATCGTCATGATCCTGCTTGTTGTCCTGCGAGTTCCAGTGGCGCTTGCCATGTTAGGTGTTGGATTGGTTGGTTTTGGCGCAGTGACGGCACCCAGTGGTGCATTACAAATGCTTAAAGATATTCCGGTAGATGTGTTAGCCAAATATGACTTTAGTGCGATTCCCTTATTTATTTTAATGGGAGTCTTTGCTACCCATTCAGGGATGGCAGGGAAATTGTTTGAAGCTACCCGAACTATTTTTGGGGGAGTGAGGGGCAGTTTGGGTATCGCTGGCATAGGATCGTCTGGTATTTTTGCTTCTATCTCAGGCTCATCCTTAGCCACAGCATCCACTATGACCAAGGTTGCGCTGCCACAAATGGAGAAGTATGGTTATCAACCAGGTTTTGCCTGTGGTATTTTAGCAGCGGGTGGCACGTTAGGTATTATGATTCCGCCTAGCATTGCGCTACTGGTTTATGCCATCTTAACCCAGCAGTCAGTCGGTGACATGTTCATCGCTGGTTTCTTGCCTGGGATTTTGGGCATGGTGATGTATTCAATCACTGTTATGATTATGGTACGCTGGAAGCCGCATTTAGCGCGTCGCGGTGAGCCTACTTCTTGGAAAGCCAAGCTGCTGTCATTGACGGGACTCATACCATTTAGCTTTATTTTCATTGTGATTATCGCTGGTATTTTCTTTGGGTTATTTACTCCGACAGAAGGAGCAGCAGTCGGTGCGTTTGTTTCTTGGGCTTATGCTTTTGCCAAAGGTATGCGTATAAAAGGTCTAAAGCAATCTTTGATTGAAACGCTTGCATTATCAGCGGTGGTATTCTTTATGCTGCTGGGTGCAGAAGCCTTGGGTTACTTTATCTCCGTCTCACGCTTGTCTTATACGCTAGCGACTTGGATTGGTACATTAGCAGTTAGCCCAATGATTGTACTGATCTGTATCTTAATCATGTACTTCCTCTTAGGGTTGTTCATGGATGCTTTGGCGATGCTGGTCATTACTATTCCAGTGGTATATCCAATCATTGTGGCGTTAGGGTTTGATCCCGTATGGTTTGGTATCATCGCTGTATTGACAGTAGAGCTTGGACTGATTACGCCGCCGATGGGGATGAATATCTTTGTGATTAAGGCAATGGCACCGCATATTAAGCTGTCTGATATGTTTCGCGGGGTCGCACCGTTCATTGTCTCTGATCTGATTCGACTGGTTATTTTGGTCGCCTTTCCAGCAATATCTTTAGTGCTGCTAACGTAAGCGCTATTGATAAAAGGAAGCTTAGAAAATCATAGCTGCGTCGTTCATTTGTATTGTTTATTAATAGGGCCATATTGTTTTCATAACAATATGGCTTTTTTATGATAAAAGAAAAAATCGGCGTAATAATTCTATGGTTAAATTATTCCACATAAAGTCACATTATGAGACACTTTCTGAGCGGTCATTTTGATTACTTAAAAAGTAGTTTTTATACTAAATGACATTATACGTGGATAACTTTTCTTATCATTCTAAGGGCTTGTGAATGTAGTAAACTGGTTGGCATTTCCGAATAGATAACTTTATAAGTAGAGAAAATCATGGCAGTCGATTTTAGTAATACGCTCATCGTCGCGATTTCTGCAACGGCACTTTTTAATTTAACAGAATCAGAAAATTATTTGCTAGAGCTGCTAGAGCAGAGACCTGCAAGCGCCATAAAAGAATTTCGAGACTATATGACCAAGCGTGAGAACGATGCTCTCAGTATTGGTGCTGGTTATCCATTAATTAAAGCTCTATTAAATCTGAATAATTATTGCAATGATGGCATGCAAGATTTACAGGTTGAGACACCTTTGGTGGAAGTGGTCATTGTTTCAAAGAGTAGTCCAGATACGGGCATTCAAGTCCTCAATGCAATTCTTGAACATGAGCTGACTATCTCACGCTCGGCATTTATTTCAGGCAGTCCTGTGGCTCCTTATATTAAAGACTTCAATGTCGATCTATTTTTGACGACCAATCGCGAAGATGCCCAGCAAGTGGCTGATGCCAATATCTGCGCTTGTGCGATACTCGACGCAACCCCTGTCAATACTTATGAGTTAGATACCGATCAGCTACGTATTGCTTTTGATGGTGATGCGGTGCTGTTTGATGATTCAGGTGAGCTACTGTACAAGCAAAAAGGACTGCGTGCTTTTCACGATCGCGAAATACAGATGCGTGATTTACCCATTGAAAAAGGCCCTTATGCTGAATTGTTGATTAAACTATCAAATTTACAGGAACGTCTACCTGCTGGTCTCAAGTATTCTCCAATAAAGATTGCATTGGTGACAGCTCGCAACGCACCTGCTGATCTGCGTGCGATTAAGACATTGCGAGAGTGGGGCGTCAATGTTGATATGGCGTTTTTCTTAGGAGGTTTAGAAAAAACAGCGGTACTTAGAACGTTTGCACCTCATATCTTTTTTGATGATTCTATCAAACATATCGATGCCGCTCGTCGTTTTGTGCCCACCGCTTTAGTGCCTTATCACTCGACGTCGTTATTACATAGTGACAGTTATTTGATGACTGGCAAAGAGGCTGCATTGTTAGATTTTACACCTGTAACACGCTCCACTGCTACGCTGAGTCATTAAAATATCGCTAAAAACATGGATTAAAAGAATAGGGCATTATATGAATTGGCAGCAACTGCTTAGCTTGATTATGATACGAATAAAGCAGGTTATAGGCTTATATGCTTTTGTATTAATACCGATGTGGGGCATGTTTTTTTTAAATGAAGTGGCATTATTTGGCATGTGGAATATCTTTGGGATTGTGCCTCGTGCCTTGGATGTGGGCAGCATGATTGGAGTATTTGCGTCATGGACGATGCATGGCAATTTTTCACATTTGCTTGGTAACACTTTGACGTTGTTACAGATTTTATTTTTGTTTGGATTGTTTGAGAAGAATGCTTATCGAACAGTGATTAAGCTCATTATCGCGTCTGGATTGGTCACTTGGATCATTGGCTCGCCATTGTCAATTCATGTTGGCGCATCAGGGCTATGCTTCGCGATGCTCGGCTATATGATAGGTGGTGCTGTATTTGCGCGGCGTTGGGGTTATTTGATTGCCTGTATTGTCATGGGTACTGGCTATTGGTTGACCATCAAGCAAGGATTGATGCCGCAACAAGGTATTTCGTTTGCGGCGCACTTCGGTGGTCTATGCGCTGGATTGCTGTTAGGCGCTAATTCTAAGCATACTTATACCGCAACTTCTCAGCGCAACTGAATACATGACTATAATATAAGCTGTCTTAAATCCCTTAGTAATCAGATGTTTTAGCAGGGTTTTATTTGCATATTTATGAGGAGGTTAGCTTTTATCAGTACAGATACTAATGAACAACGGGTCATCGGTTGCCAACTCTCGCCATGCTGTTGTTTGCTTGACATGTTCATCAATCGTTAGCTTACTGTCTTTTTCGGGTATGACATAATCGGCACGCGCAGGAATACGACAGTCTATAACTTGTGGTACTTTCTGCACACTTCTGCGTCTTTCAAACAGATATAAATTAACCAAATATACATCTGGATTGTCTACCTGCACGCTAGCGTTGGCGGTATCGGCAGCGATAAAACGTAATATTTGCGGTTTGATATAAGACCATGGGCGAAACCACTCGGTGCTTTTTGCTACTTTGACGACTTGCACGCCTGCTGGTAACTTGCTCACTTGCTGACCATACCAGTTATACTCTTGGTGTATTTGAAAGGCAAACATACCAATCGCAGCAAACAAAGGAATAAGCCACTTTGGTGCGCGTTTGCCAGCCAGTTTACTGAGGTGAGTTATAATGAGTGCCAGACCAGCCATGCCAAATGCGGCAGCAATGGTAGCGATAAACTCAAAAAGCATAAAATCTTCCTTAATGCGTTAAGCACTTTTAGTTGAGCGCTTTTAACTAGGGCGTGTCCTCATTTTAAAAATGGTAATAAAAATGAGATAAATTGCCGTCAAACAAGGAAAGTAGCGCAAATAATATCGAGATATTGATAAGCTATTTGACGATGTTTGGTAAAATTTAGCCATTTTTAGCCCATTTAGAGGGTAATCGATTTAATTGAGGACACGCCCTAAGCATAGTTAATAAAGTATATTCAATAAAGCAAAAATCTAACATTTTTTATAATCAATAAGAGATAAAAAAATCACTCACAAGCAGCTACTGCCTGTGAGTGATATATAGTAACTGAAGATATATTCTCATTTATACACTTAGTGGTCGACTGCACCGCCTGCGCCACGTGGAGAGCGGACACTTTCAACCAACTCTTGAATGTGTAATGGTGGGGGAGCAGTAGCATAAGAGACAGCAAACGCTACGATAAAGTTAAGCAACGCCCCAATCGCACCAAATGATAGTGGTGAGATACCAAACAACCAATACTCTGCCGTATCAGGGAAGTTCGCTGTACCGCTAATGAAGAACCAACCTTTAAAGACAAAGATATAAACAAGGATACTAATCAGACCTGTTAGCATACCAGCGATGGCACCAACATTATTGATCCGTTTAGAGAAAATACCCATCATCAGTGCAGGGAAGAGCGATGCACCAGCGATACCGAATGCTAATGCGACTACCTGTGCGGCAAACCCTGGTGGATTTATTCCTAACCAAGTAGCAACTACAATCGCAACACCCATCGTAATACGCGCAACTCTTAATTCGCCTTTATCAGTAATGTTTGGATTAAGGTTTCGTTTAATCAAGTCATGACTGATCGCTGACGAAATAGCGAGTAGTAGGCCTGCTGCTGTTGAAAGCGCTGCTGCCAAACCACCTGCGGCGATAAGACCAATAACCCATGGTGGAAGATTCGCAATTTCTGGGTTAGCTAATACTAAGATATCGGCATTGACATCCAGCTCATTACCCTTCCAGCCTGCTGCGGTAAAGCGTCCATCAAGTTCTAGATCCTGTGCGACACGTGCAGTCTCTACAGCTGCAGTGGCAGCGGCTACATCGCCACCATCCGCTTGTGCAGCACTCAAGGCAAGCTCAGCGGCACCAAGTCCACTGTCGTTGTACATTTGGATACGACCATCATTATTAAGATCATTATATTTAATAAGGCCGGTATCTTCCCATGTCTTCATCCAGTCTGGACGTTGATCATAGTTTATAGGTGCTTCTGCCACCCCTTGTGGATAAATCGTATCAATCAGGTTTAAACGTGCCATTGCACCTACGGCAGGAGCAGTGAAGTATAGTAGCGAGATAAATACCAACGTCCAACCAGCAGTCCAACGCGCATCAGCGACTTTAGGGACGGTGAAGAATCGGATGATAACGTGTGGTAGACCTGCTGTACCAATCATGAGCGATAAGGTAAATAGCACCATGTTTAGCTTGTTAGGAACGTCAGCGGTATAAGCCGTGAAACCCAAATCAGTAACCACCTGATCTAGCTTGGTTAAGATAGGAACGCCTGCTTCCACATGGTTTGAAAACAAGCCCAAACCTGGAATTGGATTGCCTGTTAACTCAAGTGAGATGAAAACAGCAGGAATGGTATATGCAATCATTAGAACCACATACTGCGCTACCTGCGTATAAGTAATCCCTTTCATACCACCAAGTACAGCGTAGAAGAAGACAACAACCGCAGCAATCAGTAGACCAGTAGTGTTTTCAACTTCCAAGAAGCGTGAGAAAGCGACACCAGCACCCGTCATCTGACCAATAACATAAGTCGTTGACGCGATAATCAAACAAATTACGGCAATCATTGCTGCCGTTTTTGAATAAAAACGGTCACCGATGAAGTCAGGTACCGTAAACTTACCAAATTTACGTAAATAAGGTGCTAGGAGCATTGCCAGTAGTACATAACCACCTGTCCAACCCATCAAATAAGTTGATGCGCCATAACCGCCAGCGGCAAGAATACCTGCCATCGAAATAAATGACGCAGCACTCATCCAGTCAGCAGCCGTTGCCATACCGTTGACGACAGGGTGAACACCGCCGCCTGCTACGTAGAATTCACTCGTTGTGCCAGCACGTGCCCAAATTGCAATACCGAAGTATAGAGCGAAAGATAGACCTACAAAAATAATATTAATCGTAAATTGACTCATGGGGCTATTCCTCGTCTACGCCGTATTGTTTATCTAACTTATTCATACGCCAAGCGTAGAAGAAAATTAAAACGATAAATACCCCAATGGATCCTTGCTGAGCAAACCAAAAGCCCAAGTCGGTACCACCGATTTTAATACCTGCTAAGAGAGGACGTAACAAAATCCCAAACCCGTATGAGCATAGCGCCCAAATAAATAGGCTACCTAAAATGAGACGGACATTGGCACGCCAATAACCGGATGGATCGTTGTGGTTTTCCATAGGACAACTCCTTTTGCCTAACATAAAAACAAGATTACTGATTTGAGCCTGACAAGTTATTTTGCTTTAGCATGTATCACATGATGGAAGACAGTTCGATACGTTGTCTATAAACGAATCCTAAAATCAGTTTATAGGCTGATAAAGCAGAATGACCAACCAGTAGTAAGTAACCCAATATTATCGAAAAAAAAGCAGATTTCTATTAATCAAAGCACTACGAAAAATACTTTTCTGTGGTTCGATTTTGCTAAAAATTTACATTGTAAAATATGGCTGTGGGTCGACTATAACCTAAACATCTAACAAGAATTATGGGCTATAGAATGACTGGATTTATAGTATATAGAGATGAGGATTTATGGAGGAGGGTCGTTATTGATTGACAGTCCTCTGTCTTATTATGCTCATCATCCCTGATGATATTGTCTTAATATTTCAACTTATTATTCATGCCAATAAGTATTGCAAGAAATATTTATGAACTTATTGGGAATATATACAATATTGACTTAATTAACAATAAATAAATTTTATTTACTTTATGTAACTAAATGTTTGCTTTATGGAAACCATGGTCAACTTATGTTAGAGAGAGCAGCTAAAAAAAAGGCCGTTGCTCAGGTGTTGTGCTAAAACCCTATTTATATTAAGGATTTAGTTTTATAGAGGTATTAGAGCATTATTAGCAATAAAAGTCATTCATTCTATAAATATAGCCAATACTTTACTCAATAAATATTATGGCAGTGACTATTTTTTTTGGAATGGTGTTTATATGAATACGTTTTAAAATCTATTTGTTGACCTAGTCTCAAAAGTTTTCTTTAGTATTTCATATAAAAAATATTTTTTTGACTTTTATCTAAATACCTTACAAAAGTTCGTAGTTATTTAATTTTATAATAGAGGTTTGAAATAGTTAAATAATCTCTAGTCAGTTAAAATGTAGCGACAGGATGTTAGTGATTTACTTTGCCAGTATATTGATCAGATATTTACTGTTTCATGAGTAGGCAGAGGGATTAGTAAGCATTTTTAAATATCATTAATCACATCAATCCATAAAATATACTAGCAGTATAAAATGTAAGTGAGAGGATAGCAGTATGGGTGAAGGGATAGCAGGTTGGTTTAATAGCATCGTCAATTATGGTGTCAGTATTATTTGGGGCAACAATGATTGGTTGATTGCAAGTAACCCTTGGTATGGATTACTGATGTTCGTACTGATTGGTGCAGGTTTGTATTTTACCATTGCCACACGTTTTATTCAGTTTCGCCACTTTGGGCATATGTGGCAGCTATTGCGCGTGTCCAATCAAGGGCGTAAAGATGGCGGTATCAGCTCATTTGAGGCGCTGATGACCTCATTGGCAGCGCGGGTCGGTACAGGTAATTTAGCAGGGGTTGCAATCGCGATTTACCTTGGCGGTCCGGGTGCCGTGTTTTGGATGTGGATGACTGCGATCGTCGGTATGTCGACCAGTTTTATCGAATCAACATTAGCACAAGCCTATAAAGTGCCGCACAATGACAATGTTTACCGCGGTGGACCGGCTTATTATATCGAAAAAGGTCTCGGTCAGCGCTGGCTAGCGATATTTTTCTCATTATGCTTATTAGTAGCGTTCGGCTTAGCCTTTAATGGCGTGCAGTCAAATACCATCGCACAAGCGACCAACGAAGCATTTGGGGTTCCAACGTGGATGACAGGTTTGGTATTGGTCGTATTAGTTGCGCCAGTGGTATTCGGTGGTTTGCGCTCGGTTGCTCGTATTGCGGGTAAAATCGTACCCGTTATGGCGATTCTCTATATCTTATTGGCCTTGTTCATTATCGTGACGAATTTTAGTCAATTCCCAGCGGCGATTGTGTTAATTGTTAAATCAGCATTTGGTTTTGAGCAAGCAGCAGGCGGGGTGATTGGTTATGGTATTGCTCAGGCAATGATTAACGGTATCAAGCGCGGTCTGTTTTCAAATGAAGCGGGTATGGGTTCAGCGCCTAATGCGGCGGCAACGGCGAAGAGTCACCCCGATCATCCAGCGGTGCAAGGATTTATGCAAATGCTGGGTGTGTTTATGGATACCCTTGTCATTTGTACGGCAACGGCGTCAATTATTATTTTGTCCGGTGTGGTCGATCCTAGTGTTGAGCAAGAAGGTATTCAGCTGACGCAGTTGGCACTGTCGCAATATGTGGGTGATATGGGTGTTATCTTCGTTGCGATTGCTATTTTCTTCTTCTCTTTCACCTCTATCATTGCCAATTATAGCTATGGTGAGTCAAATCTTGAATTCATCTCTGGTGCCAAAAATGCCAAAGTCATGATCATGATATTCCGCTTTATGGTACTTGGCATGGTATTTGTGGGTGCTATTGCGAGTCTTCCTGCCATATGGAACTTCGCTGACTTATCAATGGGTCTAATGGCACTCGTTAACTTAGTGGCTATTTTAATCTTGTCACCCGTAGCACTGCGCATATTGCGTGATTACGAAAGACAAATCAAAGAAGGTAAAACTGGCGATCAAATCAAGTTTAATCCTGATGACTTTGTAAAGCTGAAAAACGAAGCCAATCGTGATGCATGGACAGATTAATCTCACCTGATTAAAGATAAACTTGTCTCATGTGTCGAAGTTAAAAAAACCGCCCTTATGAATTCATAAGGGCGGTTTTTAGTATCAGCGATTAATCCTAATATTATTTAGGTTTACATATTAGGATAGTTAGGGCCACCGCCACCTTCTGGCGTTACCCAAGTAATATTCTGTGAAGGATCTTTGATGTCACAAGTTTTACAATGCACACAGTTTTGCGCATTGATCACAAACTTAGCTCCTTCTGCATCTTTCACTATTTCATACACACCAGCTGGGCAATATAAACGAGCAGGCTCAGCATATAGCGGTAAGTTAATTGAAACAGGTACCGTTGGATCAGTCAATTTCAAATGTACCGGCTGGTCTTCTGCATGGTTAGTATTAGAGATAAATACCGATGACAGCTTGTCAAATACCAGTTTACCATCAGGCTTGAGGTAGGTTGGCTGAAAAGCATGATTGGCACGCTCTAACTGATCATAATCTGGCAGGCTGTCATGTAAGGTAAGCGGCATTTTACCCTTTAATAAGTTATGCTCGATAAAGGTAAAAGCACCGCCCATAAACAGACCCATGCGATGTATTGCAGGCGAGAAGTTGCGTGATTCATAGTTGTCTTGATACAACCATGACTCTTTATACATGGTGGTATAAGCAACCACTTCATCATGCTGACGCTCGGCTTGTAGTGCCTCAAAGATGGCTTCGGCGGCTAGCATGCCTGACTTCATCGATGTGTGTGTGCCTTTGATTTTAGCAGGGTTCAAGAATCCAGCATCATCACCGACCAATACACCACCTGGGAAAGTGAATTTCGGTAGAGAGTTTAAGCCACCTTTAGTCAAAGCACGTGCGCCATAAGAGATACGCTTGCCGCCTTCCAATACGTTTTTGATGACGGGATGGGTTTTTAGGCGCTGCATCTCATCGAATGGCGACATATATGGGTTGTGGTAAGACAAGTCAGCGACAAGACCAAAACTTACTTGGTTGTTTTCATCGAAGTATAACCACCAGCCACCAGTAGAGCCTGTTTCGGTCAATGGCCAGCCAAGACCGTGCATGACCACGCCTTGTTCGTGTTTCTCAGGGGCTACGTCCCACAGCTCTTTTAGACCGATACCATAATGCTGAGGATCTGAGTCTTTATCAAGATCAAAACGGCTGATTAAGCGCTTACCTAAATGACCACGGCTGCCTTCGGCAAAAATAGTGTATTTAGCAAGTAGCTCATAACCTGGCTCAAAGCTAGGCTTGGCTTCGCCATTGGCAGCCACACCCATATCGCCCGTTAAGACACCACGTACAGAACCGTCGTCGTTATATAAAATATCATCTGCAGGGAAGCCTGGGAACATCATGACTTCAAGCTCTTCAGCTTGTACCGCCAACCAGCGCACCACATTGCCCAATGAGACAATATAGTTGCCATTGTTGTGCATCGGTCCTGGAATCAACGAGTCAGGGACTTTAGTAGAGCGCGTGGCTGAGTTTAGATAATAAAAGCGATCTTCGGTCGCTGGCACATTAAGCGGCGCGCCTTTTTCTTTCCAGTCTGGTATCAGCTCGTTCAAAGCGCGTGGTTCGATGACAGCACCTGATAAGGTATGCGCACCAAACTCAGAACCTTTTTCGACCACACAAACCATAAACTCATCATTACCAGCAGCGATAGCGAGCTGACGCAGGCGGATAGCAGCAGATAGCCCAGCAGGTCCACCACCAACGATGATAACGTCAAATTCCATGGATTCACGTTCAATCTCAGGCTCTGCCGCGACAGCTTCTACTACTGGCTCTGGCGCTTTGTCGATAGCGACTGTTTCAGCTGGCGCTTCTTGGGTCACAACGGCTGACTCTGCTTTATCTAGATTTGCCGTCTCTGTCGCTACTGATGGGTCAGTATTCACAGTGTCACTATCAATGACTGGCTTTTGATTGTCTTGCTCTTGCATACCTACTCCTAAACTTTTAGTGGCTTATCTCAGGGCATCATTAGCTTAACCATTGAATAATAGACTTGCGGCGCTAACATTACTCAGACATATGGCTGCCCGATAAAAACTGTCTTTGCGACATCAATTGACCATGTTACTGTCGAGATCCATGTATCTAAGGATATCAACACATCACGTAAAATGTGTCATTAACACAACACCCACTTGACCATTTCAATAAAAAATCGTTACTCATTATAAAAGAAAAGTCCTACAAACACGATACGCATTTATGAGTATCGATGTTAAGGTAAGATTGAACTAATGAGGGTGCTAAGATGATATGCTTTCATCATACCCGAAACTAAAATTTATAGTAATAATAGATTTGCCAAACTTTGAATGCTAAGTAAAGGATTATAAGATGAATAACAATAATGAAGACATAATTCAAGATGATGAATCGGCAGCTAAACCGCCAAAAGACGTGCCATCTGAGCTAAATAATATGGATTCTCTCAGTCAGTATCTAAAGTCTACCGTAGGCAAACGTGTAGGACGTGCCATCCCACCATTGGATAAATGGCACCCAAAAGATGTGGCCGATATGGATCTGGTCATAAAGGCAAATGGCGAGTGGTGGCATGAAGGCGGGCAAATGACTAGAGAGTCATTGGTGAGCTTATTTGCGACTATTTTATGGAAAGAAGACAATAATGGCATCATTGAATATTTTTTGAAGACGCCAGTACAGAAAATCCGTATCCAAGTTGAAGATGCCCCTTTGTTAATCAATGACGTCGGTATCGTCAACGAAGGCAATAACCGTTGGCTAGAATTTACCACGACGACTGGCGATGTGGTGCGTTTAGATGATGAGCACACCATCACATTAAAGGCGTATAATCCTACAGACAATGATACGATTGATCAGCAGACAGCAATGGATATGCAGGTACGTCCTTATATGCCCGTTAGAAATGGTTTGGACGCACTTATTGGGCGTAATACTTTTTATCACTTGACCGAAATTGGCGAATTGACAGAGCAAAATGGTGAGACGATACTGACGTTACAAAGTGGCGGAAAATCCTATGAGCTGTCGATGCCAGACAGTTAATGCAAGGTCTCAAAGCTATGTATCTGTCAAATGATTTACGGCTTAGATATAGTCAATCCTATATAAATCAGATACGAGTGTCAGACTCGCTTAGTTTACTATTTGTAGTACTCTTGCTTGCCTTCCTTGTATCCAAATTATATTGAACCGACTATAGCGATAAATCACCAGATAATTACTGTAGTATGCCAAACAGCAAACAGCAAACAGCAAACAGCATAAAGATGACAATATGTATATAAAAATGGCAGTAGAGTGGTGATGGATATTGCTGCAAGTAATAGCTTAAATAGGGTGAAAATGCGCTCAGATAGCCTTGATGGTAAACATGTTGAGGATGTTGAGAGTGTAACTAATGCTAAAGCTGACATCCATAAAATGAATCTCGGCACAGTTATAAATAATAAGAAACGCAATGCGCCAATCGGATTGTTTGACTCTGGTGTCGGTGGACTGTCAGTTTATCTACATTTGGCACAGCAGTTGCCTGCCGAGCATTATGTCTATTATGCAGACACCTTAAATGTGCCTTATGGTAATCGTGATAGCGCCGATATTGAAGCATTGACTTTAACAGCCGTTGATTGGTTGTATGAGCAGGGCTGCAAGCTCATTGTTATTGCTTGTAATAGCGCCTCAGCTTATGCTTTGGAAACAGCCAGACGGCGTTATCCGCAACTGCCTATCGTCGGATTAGTCCCGGCGCTAAAGCCCGCCATATCGGCGAGCAAAACTGGTCGCGTGGTCGTTTTAGCGACTAAAGCTACCTTGAATGGCACATTGCTTAATGAGGTCATCGATCACTTTGCTAAACCCAACAATACGGTAGTGACCAAATATTTTGATGCGCAATTGGTACCTTGGGTCGAGGCGGGAATGCCAGAGCAGGATGATACTGCTTTAAGATTACGCCAGCAGCTCACATTATTTGCTCATGATGGCGTTGATCAATTGGTACTAGGCTGTACGCACTATCCATTTTTCAAAACGTTTTTGTTAGATGAGATTGCTCAGCAGCAATTGGCGATGCAGGTCGTTGATTCTGGACAAGCCATTGCTGAGCGAGTTAAGCAGCTATTGGCTGCAAACCAGCTGTCTGCATTGGTTGACAATACCCCAGATAATCATTGTTTAGAAACAACTGACAAAACAAAAGTTGTCATTCGACCGCCATTGATTTTTTATGCGACTAAGTTCGATGATAAACTGGGTACTTTAATAGCGCGTTTGCTTGGCAAAGACGCCATCTTGCAATACTGTTCTGAATAGGCGCAGCTAAAGGTGTTTATATCAAACCCATAACCATAATATTGATATATTAAAAATAAATTGAGCTTATTTTTATAAGATTATGCTAGGCTGTGCAACACAAGATATTTGTGCTCTATTTTATATCATATTATTCTATGTCATGACCTAAGCTTAGAGGTGATTGTGCCAGACCGTCGCTATCATATTCACATCATATGCGCTGACAATGATCAATTGTTGGTCTTGGACAGCTTGGCGATATTTTTTCAGTCGCGGGCTTTCTTGACCTATGATGTGTCGAGCCAATTGCCAAAAGCATCGCTATATGGTCGACAATGTATCGACTCCTGCGATTATGCACTGATGCTCATTGGAGACAGTTATGGCACCGTGCAAAGGAATGGCGTTAGCCAAATGCATTTGAGCTATTTGAATGCCAAAGCCAAGCTCAAACCGTTAATCATCTTAATCAAAAATCATCATCCAGATGCGAGTATCAGTCGTCAACTGCAAGAATTTATTAAGTCGGTAACTCGGCAGGACAATACGATATATTATTATGATACAGAAACGGATATTGAGCCATTGCTCGTGCAAGCTTACTATAACGCAGTGACCAATCATCAGGTCGTTGGTGGATGGCTAAGAGCCAATGAGGAAATGATTAAATTTAGCAAGCAAACCGTGGCGGAACGGTTTGCAGATCTATTGTCTACTGACAAAACGCTAAAGGAAAATAGCCCACCTGCTGATGAATTCGTCTCTGATGATGTGAGTAAGCCTATTATATTGTTAGAAGCTTTTGATATCCAATATAGTGCTCAAGCTTATGCAGGTGGCAACCTAACCGATGTTACCAGACCCTTGACCTTAACATGGCAAGAGATATTGATCGCCTTGATGAAAATACCAGCGACCTTTTCGAGCTATGGCTTGCAAAATGCTGTGAATCGCTTGATAGCGTCAAAAGCTGAGCAAGACATCAAAAAAGAGATGCCGAATGTCCATGCCGTCTCGCGCTGCCAAATTTCTCAAGATGATTTGAACCAGCTACAACGTCAGCTAGTGGGTGCAAACTGGATACAGCTCACAACCTATGGCACTCGCGTCTCGCAAGAACTTTGGAAGTTGACCTTTCATGCAAAAAATCTATTGAACGAAGTCCATCATAACTCCCAATGATTCGCACTCTGCACTAATAATATTCCTGCCTTCCTTATTTCAAAATAGTCATAGCCTATCTGCTGTAAAAAGCACACGTGTGGCTGTGACTACGTTTTGTAATACAAAGCATACGCGTCAACGGTTGTGAATCCATTTAAGGCTGGTAATATTGAGACTAATCAGAGATTGATAATAAATACATTATTTATATTAAAATTACTGACGTATATCTTGTATACATATAAATCGAATGTATATAAATCGCATAATAATACTGACTAAGGAGAGCACCTGATGAGTAACGCTAAAAACGATGCATTAAAAAAAGAGCTTGATGGCTTAGAAGAATCTATGCATGCTGCCGAGCAGTTTCATACACTAGAAGAGCAAGTAGCGGACATGAAACGTCGCGGTATCGACCCTAGCCAAGCTTACAAAGACTTGGACAGAAAAGAAGAAGATGCTGATTGGGGTGATGCTACTTGGAAAGAAAATGGAAAATGGGAGCCAAAAACGCCTGCTGATCTAGATGAAAAAGCACGTGAGAACTGGGATGGTGACAATGGTAAACCGAACCCACCACCGATCGTTTAAGTTGACAATTGACTAAAAACTAAAGAATGAACCTCATGAAAAAGCCACGTTATTATAGCGTGGCTTTTTTTATTTGCTTAACCTAAGATACATCCGCAGAATACTAAGAACCTTCGTCAACACGAACGAGCTTCACCACACCGTCGCTACCGATGACACGGCGATAGCGTGTGTTACCAGAGGTAGGTGATTGCGCAGAAGGCTGCGTTGAGTACGTATTAGGAGTACTCGTTTGCTGCTGAATCAGCTGGCCCATACGATCAGCAGAGGCAGGGTTTAAAGGCTGGCTATTCGGCGGCTGTCCGTATTGATTGCCGTATTGCGTACTTTTCGGGGTTATGTTTCCAGCATCTCCAATGATTGCACGGTAGAATTTCTGTCCTGCGCGGCCATCCGTTGGCAAGATACCACGACTAGATTGGTATTGCTGAATCGCGATACGGGTATTGTCGCCAATAATGCCGTCAACACCACCAATATCGTAACCCGCATTCAATAACGCCTGCTGGATATCTTTGGCTTGCTGGCGACTGATACCAGGGTCATCGGTAGGCCATGCCGTGACAAAGTCAGTTTTGCTGCTGTCCTCTTTGGTGATTAAGTCTGATAAATGGGCTATTGCCAACGCATAATTTTCTGACGCATTATAAGAATAAAACGTATCAAAGTTTTTACCGACCAAGAAAGCAGGACCATCTTTGCCAGCGGGTAATAATAGTCCTGCGCTGCTCAAATCGTTAGGCAATGGGCTGCCATTAGCAAGGGTTAAACCTTGATTGCGCCAGTGGCTGATAGACTTCTTGTTTTTACGGTCAGACGCTGCCCAAAATCCACTGGGCAGCTTGACTTCGTAACCCCAAGGCTCGCCCGTGCGATAGCCGCGCTTATCTAAGAAGTTGGCGGTAGAGGCTAGCGCGTCAGGCACACTATTGACCAAATCACGGCGACCATCGCCATCAAAATCGACTGCCAGCTCTAAAAAGGTACTTGGCATAAATTGCGTTTGACCAAAAGCGCCCGCCCATGAGCCGGTCATATCACTTGGCGCGATATCACCGTTTTGGACGATTTTTAGCGCATTAGCGTATTCACCTTGGAAATAGCTCTGACGGCGATCAAAACAAGACAGCGTCGCCAAAGACTCAAACAAAGGTTTTTTGCCTAATGTCTGCCCAAAGTTTGACTCAACGCCCCATACACCTAGTACATGCTCGGCTTTGACGCCATAGCGTGATTCAATTTGACGGAGCGTGTCCGCCCATTGGCGCTTGGCACGGATGCCATCTTCTACACGCTCTTTATCGACCAGTGAAGATAAATAATCCCAAACGTCTTTTTGAAACTCTGGCTGATAATTCAATGACTGAATCACGCTAGGATCAGGCTGGCTAGGGCGATAGTTATTAAAAGTAGAGCCATCAACCCCTCGAAATTTGCTAGAGTTTTTCAAACCGTCTAAGCATTGTTGAAACTCGGCATTAGATAAGTCTGGCGCTGGTGGTTTGGCTGCTTGAGCAGTGCTAGCAAAACTCAGCCCAACAGCAAGGCTAAGTAGCGATAAAGTAGAAACTGGAGTCAAACGCATGAAAATATCCTATAAACGTTGAAATAGTTATTAAAAGAGAAAGCAAAGCAGATTGGTGCAGTTTGGACTTAGAGTAACCAATCTCATTGGTAAAGAAAAGGTATCGAAGTAAGCTGTTACTATAAATTGACGGTGGCGTGAGGTTGAGAGAGGGTTTAAGTGAAATGACTGCTTCAACTAAAGTTGTTTACTCACATTAACAGGTCATATTATTTATCCTAGCGTTGTTATACTATTAATAGAGTTACAAAACCTACAACCATAAATAATGTTACTTTTCAAAATACTGAATTAATCACTTAATCCTTTTAGGAAAAACTATGACAATGAATTTCAATACGACAAATAGCACTTTTCGTCAGTTATTAGGTAATGGTTTACGTTATAGCGTACCTCCTTTTCAGCGTGATTACTCATGGTCAGACCTAGAGTGGGAAGAGCTATGGCAAGATATAGAAGCACTATTTATCGAAGATGCTGAATCTGCACATTATATGGGGTATTTGGTACTGCAAACTACAAATAATAAACAGTTTGATATTATCGATGGTCAGCAGCGATTAACAACACTTAGTATTCTAATACTAGCAGGTCTAAGTTTTTTAAAAGATATGGTAAGTAATAGTGTTGACGCTGACCGCAATGGCCAACGTTTACATCAGTTGAAAAATGACTATATTGGCTATACTGACCCAGTTACTCTGATTGAAACACCAATCCTAAAGCTGAACAGGCACAATGATAAGTATTATCGTAATCACTTAATCACACTGGATAAGCTGCCACAACGTGGATTACATGCTTCTGAACATAGAATTCGTAAAGCTTTTGATTGGTTTAAAAATAAAATTAAGCAGAAGTTTGGGATGGAAACTTCTAGTGGTCAGAATTTTGCACAGTTTCTAGATGATTTAGTAGATAAATTGTTTTTCACAGTT
>NZ_JBQSXK010000033.1:0-18801 GCF_052378115.1 Psychrobacter sp. AOP30-A2-5
TGGAAGTGCTGGGCCATATAGAAACCTGAATCAGATAAGACCATCATGTATTTAGAGTAACTACAATTTTTCCTATTTGCTGATTTGATTCAAGATAGCGCTGAGCGTCATGCATGTCCTCAAAGTTAAAGCAACGGTCGATCACTGGACGAAGATATCCTGCACCTATACTGCTAAGAATAAATCGTCTGGCTTGCTCCCTTAGAACAGGGTCATGGAGAACCTCAAGGAACAAAAAACCTCGCATGGTTAAGCTCTTGCGTAATGCAACTTTAAGGGGAAATGGTGTGTTCTCCGGGCTAAGTGCACCATGCATAACCATAGTTCCTCCTACAGACATCGCTTTTGCAATCTGTTCAATATGTGGCCCTCCTACAGCATCGAAGGCGACATCAAGATGTTCTCCACCTAAACGTAAAACAAGCGCCTCATACAAATCGGGTTCATCTTCACTGGCTATAACATTTTTAACACCGAGATCCAGTAAACGTTGCTTTTTCTCTATCGTCTGTGTACTTGCAATGACCTTAGCACCCGCTGCTTCAGCTATCTGTATCGCAGCTAGTCCTACGCTACTTGAAGCTGCTGTGATCAAGATCGTTTTTCCTTTCGATAATCCACCAGCATGGATTACACCACCCCAAGCCGTCAAATACTGCATCCAGATTGAAGAAGCTTCTTCCCAGCTTAAACTATCGGGTTTGTGAACTAAAAAATTTTCTGGAATCAGAAGCTTGTCCGCATATGTCCCATATTTGGCTAGATTGTCAGTCGGAAGAATCGATACTGCATCTCCTGGAGAAAATTGGCGTACACCTTCACCTATCGCAAGAACTATGCCTGCTCCCTCATATCCCAGACGAGAAGGGAATACTGCCTTTTGAATATAAGTACCACGCCGAAACATTACATCGGCCCGGTTGAGTCCGATCGTTTTCATCTGTATTAGAACTTCTCCTGCGGCTGGTAAAGCAACAGGAAGTGTTTCTAATGTCAGAACATCTGTATCTCCAATACAATTGAAGCGCCAAGTCTTGGCCTGAAGTGCGTTAAATGACATCGATAACTACCTTAATATTAGCAGAGCGATCTTGAACAGCATCATGAGCCTCAATCGCTTGGTCTAGAGTAAAATGACGAGGATCAACAATAGGACGCAGTTTACCTTCCTCAACGAGACGAGTCGCGGTCTTAAGGACATCACCATGATGAGAACGGCGATTGCCTGTTAACGTCGGCATTAGGACGAATACGCCAGACACTGTGGCACACCGTAGAGATGAATTCGCTAAATTATGATTGCCAAATGCAGCACAGCTGGTGATGTGGCCATAGTGAGTCGTCATGGAAAGTGAAGCTTCGAGTACTGGACCGCCCACAGTGTCGTAAACAATGTTAAAACCTTGACCCTCAGGGCTTGCAGCAATAATGTCATCGGAAGATGCTGTTGTGTAATCGAGAGGTGTTGCACCGAGTTCTGAAATCAGTGATTGATCAGCGGTACGAGCAGTCGCCCAAACATTTGCATCAAGTGCTTTTGCAAGCTGAACCACCATATAACCAACGCCACCAGCACCACCCTGCACCAGTACAGTTTGCCCTGGTTGGACCTTCGCATTATCCACTAAACCTTCCCAAGCGGTGAGGAACGTCAATGGTAGTACTGCTGCCTCGCGCATAGAGATATTCCGTGGCTTTAATGCGATCAGATCAGCATCTGCTACAACATATTCTGCTAAAGATCCTTGAAGACCACGAACGCCACCAATCAGACCGTAAACTTCATCTCCGACGTTGAAGTGGGTGACACCTTCACCCACAGCAGTTACAACTCCAGCCATATCCGTTCCCAACACGGCAGGAAGCTCTGGCATAGCATATGTTGCTTCACCAAGACGAATTTTATAATCAATAGGGTTTACACCACTGGCATGAATACGTACTAGAACTTGCCCAGCCTCTGGTTGAGGTATAGGGAGTTCTACACGTTTAAATTCATGATCACCAAAATTTTCTAGGATAAGCGCATTCATCATCTTATTCATAGTTGTTCCTTATTCTTAACTGGGGGATGATATGCACAATACCAAAGTAAATTAATCCAATAAATGATATTTATAGGATTTAATAATTCCTAAATAATGAATAATAAATATCATCCGCTCACTAAAAATATTCTAGTACAGTCTGTAAAGGCAGTTTAATCTAAACTATCGGTAGTATTTTCAAGGCTTGAAACGTTCAAAATATCTACAAAGTGGCTAAAATTTGAAACATAATTCTAAAAGGTCACAGCATTACAAAGAACATGAGCCAAAATAAAAAAATGGGAGCTAAAAGTCCCATTTTTTTGTGACTTTCGCATAAGCTCTATGATATTAATTTAAAAAAACTAAAAACAGGGATAGAAAATTTTCGCTAAAGATATTTTTGATTTTCGATTTATAAAAAATATTGCTCTTTTTATACTATGGGTACTATAGTATTAATGCTAGCAAATAAGGAGGTCTTATGCCTAATCAGGTTGAAGACAAAAAAAGATTCTTCTACGTGTCAGAAAGATCAAAGGTCAGACGCAAGCGATTGAAAAAGCGTTAGAAGACAATGTGGAATGTGGTGCAACTCTGCAGCAATAGCATTATGTCGAAATAAAAACCCAGATTTTGGCTCAGCTATGGGAAATTTTTTTTAACTTTTATACAACAAAACTGTCTGACATGCATATATTAGAAATGCCAGAATCAGTTTTAATTCTAATAATTATGGAGTTTTAGTCATGCTTAAAACAGCTTTATATGTCCGTCTTGAAGCTAAACCGGGTAAAGAAGATGAAGTGGAAGCTTTCCTTAAAGCCGGTTTACCTATTGTAATGGAAGAACCTGCGACAGTTGCGTGGTTTGGCCTACGTCTTGGACCTGCAACATTTGGTATTTTTGATGCATTTCCTGATGAGGCGGGTCGCCAAGCACATTTATCTGGCAAGGTTGCAGCTGCTTTGATGGATCAGGCCGATGAGCTATTTTCAGAGCCACCGTCTATTGAAAAAGTAGATGTTTTGGCTAGTAAACTACCAGGTCATACCGACACTTAAATGTATGAGGGTGCTGCCTGAAATTTTGAATGAAAGGCAGCACTTCAACCCTGTGAGGTTTGTCAGAGGCTTTTTATTCGGTGGTGTTCTAAAAAGTATGCTGGCGATAGAAGTCAATAAGAAATCTATGCTAAGTTCTCTGATTCTATAGGGCTTTCAAGGCTTCAAAAATTGTTCAAGTTTTAATCAGCATACTTTTTGACACACCACCGAATATTGAATTAGTTAACCGGACTTATAACAGCCTAATGCCATCTAAATAAGACCTAGACGATCACACCTGAAAGACAGGCGCGAATCCACCGCCTGGCGTACGGAAGTTAGTCACCTGACCTTGATACACACGCGCAGCAGGTAGTAACAGTTTTCCGCCATACGTATAAAGACGTATATCTACCTTTCTTGTTGTTACGATGTCATCAATTTTGAGTGATCTCTCTCCTGCAGGGACAAAGGTCTGTGCGATATAATCTTCATCCAGAATGTTTTCGAAGACGCGTCGAGTCAGTTTGCTACCGCGATAAACGCCTTTGCTTCCATGACCAGCAACTGGCTTAAAAAACAGTTGCCGCCGAGTAAGCCACAACTCTGCTGCATCGTCTCTTGATACAATCTTAGTCCTCGGTACAGACCTTTCGAGGCACTCCACTGCAGCCTCATCCAGACCCCAAGAGCGCAATATTTGGGAGTCTGATAGCAATGTCAGGTTTTGCTTATTGGCCAACATAGCATGTACGCGGGGATTGGGTGTCACTACCACAGCACCCTCTAAATAAGCCTGCTTAAGCAATACATGGTCAGGGTCCTCAAATGCAAAGTCGACAAGCCGATTGTAAATCATATCGATTTTCTGGCCATGGGCTGTTAACGTACCGTCGATATACTCGAGTTCAGAGGGATCAAGTATCACAGTATCAATACCTCTAGCTTGGAGCAGTTGACAGGCTAACTCAAACTCTAAGAACATGAACTGACTCTCGGGGTCATTGTCCACAATGGCTATCCGATTGGGCATAGCAACAGCGGACTGTCGCTGCCATTCCTGTTTGAACATGTCAAACACTGCTTCCTCGAACCTATCTAGCATTTGATTGGTTGCAGCGCTTTGCTCTGAGGGGTTGCAACAGCGTTTTTGTGCGCGAGCGAGCAACACATTCAGAAATGCGCCACCGGCATTAGTATTGACCTCGATGAGCTGAGGTCCATCGCTACCCAAGTGAAAGTCATAACCCATGAGGGCCCCTATTGGGCCTGGGTCGAAAGCAGCTATTTCTGGTGCCCACGACAGCACTTGCTCTTGATACAATGGCAGTTCGGCAGCTGACTCGATAGCCCTGACGATTCGCTCCATCGCCTCTATCTCTGTGTTGGGAACGAACACGGGTGTTGCTGAAAAAAGCTTATTAAGCTCGTTCGCTCCTATTGGATTGTTTCTAGTTTCTACCAATTGATCTTGAAGGCTTGTATTAAGCGCTTTACGATCAAGGGTAATGCAGTAGCACTCTTGGTTAAGTCGATTTGCAAGACCGTCATTTTTTTCGTTGTTATTAGTTGGGTGTTCCATTTAGAGTCCGTCGCTAAGTAGAGTACTCACGCTGACATACTCTAGTAAAAAGTAAAAAGTAAAAAGTAAAAAGTAAAAAGTAAAAAGTAAAAAGTAAAAAGTAAAAAGTAAAAAGTAAAAAGTAAAAAGTAAAAAAGGTTCTTGGCGTGTTTAAGTAGTGCTAGCTACTTTCTAATGTTTCATTCCCTGAGACTAAATCATTATTTCGTTCATTTTTAATTAATATCTTTGCTAAGAGTAAACCCAGCTCAAATAATAGCCACATAGGAATCGCCAACAACAGCATTGATACACCATCAGGCGGTGTCACTACCGCGGCGATCCCAAAACAGCCGACTATGATATAACGACGCTTATCTTCTAAAATTTGAGTAGAAACGATTCCGGCCATTATCAGCAATAAGGTAACCACTGGAATCTCAAAAGTCAGTCCAAACACCATAAATAGCTTGAGGGCAAAGCTCAGATAACTGTCAATATCGGTCATTGGTATAACGTTCTGCGGAGCGAACATAATAAAAAATTTCAATACCCCTTTGAGTACGACAAAGTAGGAAAAAGCAACACCAGCATAAAATAGAAATATCGAAGATAGCAGTACAGGAATGGCAATTTTCTTCTCTTTTTTATATAAGCCGGAAGCTACAAATGACCAAATTTGATACAGGATATAAGGCATTGCTAAAAATGCGGCGACGAATATCGTTAAGCGAATGGGTGCCATAAAGTTTGACGTTATATCAGTGGCAATCATGGTCGAATTGATGGGTAACTGCGCCACTAATGGGTCTGATAAAAGATTATAAAGCTCGCGTGAAAATCCCACCAATACTAAGAATATAATTAAGACGACCACGCATATTCTTATTAAGTGCGTACGCAGCTCGATTAAATGTCCGGTAATAGGCATATCGCCAAGCGTACCTAACGTATCTCCAGACTCACTATTCTGTGTTGTATCTGTTGGCGCCTCAAACTCTATATCTGTTATTTTTTCTTGTCGACTTTTTTGCCGTTTAAATAGGCTCACTGATCCGCCTCCTGTTTAATGAAAGAGGAGGTAGTATTCTGTTGATGGTCTTTAGCATAAGGGGTGATTGACTGATGTGAAGCGTCTAGGCTTTGGTTCTGTGACTGCTCAAACTTTTGCATACTGCCACGCATTTCTGCTAATTCGCGCTTCATATCCGACTCGGTCTGACGGATTTTCGCAAGTTCATTTTGCATTTGTTGACGTGTTTCAGCTAGATCAAGCTCAGCTTCTATTTCAGATTGTAGAGTGGATACTGTACGGCGCAGTTTGGCATACCATTGCCCAGCGGTACGTGCGGCTTGCGGCAGTTTTTCTGGGCCCAATACGATTAAAGCAATGACGCCAAACAAGAGTAATTCGGAAAACCCAATATCAAACATAACAGTCACATATATTAATAGACTACTTAGTGCCGCTATTTATAAGCGGCGCGCTTCATACTTTAGGCTGGTCATCAGTGGAAATAGGGCTGATTTCCATATCATCAGCCTGATTACCTACACGCGTATTTAAATCATTACTTGCAGCTGGCGTACTATTTTCATGGCTAAGCACATGATTTTTGCGAGCATTCTCGGGTTCTTCATCTTTGACCGCTTCTTTAAAACCCTTCACCGCACCGCCTAAATCTTTACCTGCATTTTTAAGCTTGGCAGTACCAAATACGACCACCACTACGACCAATAAAATCAGCCAATGTGTAATAGAAAAGCTGCCCATAACGGTATCCTTATATTTTGTGATCTTGTTTAGACCAGTATGTGTCAGTGTGCTTTAGAACACTTTTTACCGTACTAGAATTATAGTTTCAAACGGCGCAATCGCAGCGCGTTAGCAATCACCGAGAATGACGACAAGCTCATCGCTGCCGCTGCTATCATCGGACTGAGCAGAAGCCCAAATATGGGATAGAGCACACCTGCGGCAATAGGAACACCAAGTGCATTGTAGATAAAGGCAAAAAACAGATTCTGTCTGATATTGCGCATGGTGGCGTGGCTAAGCTTATAAGCTTTGGCAATGCCCATTAAATCACCTTTTAGCAGGGTAATGCCCGCACTCTCCATCGCCACATCGGTACCGGTTCCCATAGCGATACCAACATTAGCTTGCGCTAGCGCTGGTGCGTCGTTGATACCATCACCCGCCATAGCGACCAATTTACCGCTGTCTTGCATTTCTTTGACGATACGGTTTTTATCCTCTGGTGAGACATCCGCATGAACTTCATCAATACCTAGTTTATTGGCGACTGCCTGCGCGGTTTTTTCGTTGTCACCGGTTAGCATCACAACTTTTAAACCTGCGTCATGAAGCAGTGAAATAGCCTCTTTAGTGCTTGGTTTAATAGGGTCAGCAACTGAAATAATACCAGCAGCTTTACCGTCTATAGCCACAAACATTACCGTTTCACCGTCTTTTCTACGGACATCAGCTTTAGTGGACAGCTCATTATCAAAACTATTTAGGCTTTCCATAAGCTTAGAGTTACCAATAGCGACTTTCTTACCATCGACCACGGCTTGTACGCCTTCGCCAGTAGTCGAATTAAAGTCAGTAGCTTTAGGAATAATGAGTGATCTTTCTTGAGCTGCTCTAACGATAGCTTCTGCTAAAGGATGCTCGCTAGCGCTTTCTACTGAGGCTACCAATGCGAGGAACTCGTCTTCATCTTGACCTACCTGCGCATCAATTGCGGTAAGCTCGGGCTTACCAGCGGTCAGTGTTCCGGTCTTGTCGACGACAATGGTATCGACTTTTTCCATACTCTCTAACGCTTCAGCATTTTTGATGAGGACGCCGTTTTGCGCGCCTTTGCCGGTACCAACCATAATGGACATCGGCGTCGCTAGACCAAGGGCACAAGGACAAGCAATAATCAGTACCGCAATCGCGTTAACCAAAGCATAGGTCATAGCGGGCTCAGGGCCGAATATCGCCCAGACAATAAAGGTTATGATAGAGCTGACAATAACAATAGGTACGAACCAACCCGCCACTTGATCTACCAAGCGCTGGATAGGCGCGCGGCTACGCTGGGCTTCAGCAACCATTTGTACAATTTTAGATAATACTGAATCTGCTCCAACATTGACCGCTTCGACTAATAGCGTTCCGGTGCCATTTACCGTACCACCAGTCACTGTATCTCCTGCTACTTTTGATACAGGGATTGGCTCACCCGTCACCATTGATTCATCAACATTACTATTACCATCGATCACTGTACCATCTACGGGTAGTTTCTCACCTGGTTTAACCCGTAGCTTATCGCCAGTGACGACCTCATCAAGCGAGACTTCGACTTCTTCACCGTTTTCATCGACACGTCTTGCGGTTGGTGGTGCGAGCTCAAGCAAAGCTCTAATCGCACCTGAAGTTTGACTTCTAGCTTTGAGCTCTAATACTTGACCCAGTAGCACCAAGGTCACAATGACCGCTGCCGCTTCATAGTAGACTCCGACTTGACCAGAGGCATCTCTGAAACTGTCTGGGAAAATATCGGGGAAAAAGGTCGCGACAATACTAAAAATATAAGCAGCGCCTACGCCTATCGCAATCAAGGTAAACATATTTAGATTGCGGCTTTTTATAGACTGCCAGCCACGGACGAAAAACGGGGCGGCGCCCCAAAGCACTACAGGGGTCGCGAGCACTAACTCAGCCCATTGTAAGATCTTTGAAGAGATACCATACTGACTAAAATTAACTACGTTTAAGTCAAACATACCGCTCATCACATATATTAATAGCGGTACAGTCAACACGGTACATATCCAAAAACGACGAGTCATGTCGTCAAGCTCTGAGGTGTCCTCTTCACCGATAGTAAGCGTTTCGGGCTCAAGCGCCATACCACATATCGGACAACCGCTATTTCTAACGTCTCTCACTTCAGGATGCATAGGACAGGTATATACCGTGCCATCGTAATCAGCAGGTACTTTATCGTATTTACCGCCTTTAACAGATTTTACTCCGCTACTATCAGTATCCTTTCCATGACAACTGGCGTGACTATCATCTTTAGCAACTTCGTCTTCAGGTTTAAGAAACATGCCACATATTGGGCAGTCACTTTTTTCAACATCTCTTACTTCTGGATGCATAGGACAAATATAAATCGTGCCGTTATAATTTTCTGGTATCTTGTCGTACTTATTGCCTTCGACAGACTTTAACTCAGTACTATTATTAGCATCCGCTTTATGACAATGCGCATGACTGCCCTCATTATTGTTGGATTCAGCAACCTCGTCTTCAGGTTTGAGAAACATGCCGCATATCGGACAATCGCTCTTCTCAGTATCTCTAACCTCAGGATGCATCGGGCAGATATAAACCGTACCACTATAGTTTTCTGGCACTTTATCGTACTGACCACCTTTGATAGATTTTTCATCGGCAATATGTTTCATAAAATCACTCCTTGAAGACAATAAATAAAGCTTTTAAAGCACAATCATCAACCTTTAATTGCTATTCATCTAATTACTAATCTAGATATCTCGAAAATTAAGTTTCAATTGGAACTTAATCTTTATTACGCAAATATTTGAGTAAGGCCATAATAGTCAATATCAGTACCGCAAAAACCAGTACTGTAAACAATAAGGAGACAATAGATTCTCCCCAACCCATACCGTGCATCGATCCATTCATCATGCCGTGCATAGTCCCGTTCATCATACCGTGCATCATAATAACCATTACAAGGACTCCTTATTTGTTATTTCCTTAGTATAAGTAATGATATAGTGCTAGTGTGTGAACGTACACCTCTCAATAGTCTGCTTACTTAATAACACCTAATACAAAGTGCTCAAAATTTGTGACTGCCTATTCCAACTCATCAATAAGCGCTTGCATCTCACCGATTTCACGCTTTTGTGCTTCGATAATGTCATCAGCAAGCTGGCGTACACGTGGATCTTCGATATCAGCACGCGAACTGGTCAAAATAGCAATCGAGTGATGCGGTATCATCGCCTGCATCCAATCCACTTGATCGACCGTTTGTTGTGATCTAACGCCCCATAAACCAAAGGCAAATAGCACGACACTAATCCCATAAACCATTAGATTGACCTTAGTCTTTTTATACATATTGGTCATAAAGGCGAGCATAATAATAGCCATCATAGCGCCCATATATAACGCCATATAAGCTCTGGTTTCGCTAAAATAAACGTGATCCCATTGATAAGTATTAAAATACATCATGATAAACATCACGACTGTCGATGTTAAAATCATGATTGTGAACTTTACATAAGGGTTCATTTGCTTCTGTTTATTATCCATATGGTTATTCATATTCTTGTCCTTAATTTAGTAAAAAGGCACCTAAATAAAGAGGTGCCTTTTTTTAGAGCTAGTGTTATAAACTGTTGTTACTTACATGGTTAACACTAGAACCAAAATTTCACACCAGCTGTAACGCTACTAGAATCAACAGCTTCGTCTTCTTGACGTCGCAAATCTCTTGCGTTGCCTAAAGCGGTCTCATAGCTGATACCCACATAAGGCGCGAGCTGACGACTTAACATCTCGTAAGTAAGCCTAACGTCAGCCCCAAACTCATTAAAGCCTTTAGTAATATGGTTATCTGTATCATCTTTGCTAAATGCCGTCAGCTCTACTTCTGGAATCACTACCCAATGTTGATCTAAGCGCCACTCATACTCCGCACCTAGATCTAGACGAACTTGCCCATCAGTATATAAATAAGCTCTAGCATCGGTTTCGATGAAGTAAGGTGCAGTGCCTGCAATACCAGCCATCACGGCAGATTTATCATTTTCGGTATCATAAGCAACACCGGCTTCCCCATTCCAAAAAATACTAAGTGGCTTCCAGTAAGATAGTGAGGTTAAGCTATCAATTTCTTTATCATCTTTAGTTTGGATACTACCTTCGCTACGTAGCGTTACGCGGTTGCTGTCTGTACCGTACCACGTATCAAACTCATAATTGATTTGATCATCGTCAAATTGATAGCCCAGATCGTCTACTGATACGCCCCATAACGGTAAGCTACCCATCATCACAGGCTTACCAAAGCGACCATAGGGAACACCGTTTGAATAGTCAGGACTGCGAGCATCAGCTGGAGCTTTACCACCTTGCATACCTGACATATCCATACTGCCATGGTCCATGCCTGACATATCCATACTGCCATGGTCCATGCCTGACATATCCATGCCACTGTGATCCATATCCGACATGTCCATACCAGACATATCCATTTTGCTATGATCCATATCCGACATGCCCATACCAGACATATCCATGCTGCTGTGATCCATATCTGACATATCCATACCAGACATGTCCATACTGCCATGATCCATGTTCGACATCTCAGCAGCGTTTGCTAAAGGTGACATTAGTAGCATCAAAGATGACATGCCAATAAACGGTAGACCTACTTTATATATTTTCATAATAAGGCTCATATTCGAAGGTTTATTAAACAACGGCAACTTCTCTAAACATCCCTGCTTCCATGTGATAGAGCAAGTGGCAATGCCATGCCCATCTGCCAGCTTCTCCGGTGACATCAAAGCTTATCTTTTGTGCAGGCTGTACCATTATCGTATGCTTACGTACTTGAAACTCACCTGAAGGCATCCGCAGATCGCTCCACATACCATGCAAATGCATGGGATGATTCATCATGGTGTCATTGACTAAGGTAATACGTACGCGCTCGTTGGGCTTAATATTGACCGGTGCGGCATCTTTGAACATAACCCCGTCTAGAGCCCAAATATAGCGCTCCATGTTTCCCGTCAGATGTATTTCAATCTCTCTGGTGGGTTTGCGCTGCTCTGCCATTATCTCATCGCCGACAGAGCGCAACTGACTATAATTCAAAACCTTTCTATCAATGTTACGTAGATTAATACCAGGGTCATCAAGGTTCATACGCGGACTATCAACGCGCATATCGGACTTAAAGTCATATTCTGTTTTGGCATGTTTAGCGTTATAGCCATTCGATCCCATGGCGCCCATCATGTCGGCCATCGTCAGCCATTCGATTTTGTCCATAGCAGGTATCGCAGGACGAGCACCTTTTTTGGTAGCAAGCGTTGTCGCAACATAGCCTGACCGATCTATGTTTTGAGCAAATATGGTATGCGCGTCTTTAGTGGGCGTCACGATGACATCATAAGTCTCGGCCACCCCAATACGGAAATCATCGATATCGACGGGACTGACATCAATCCCATCCGTCGCGACGACTTTCATTTTTAGGCCGGGGATGCGTACATCAAATATCGTCTGCGCTGAACCATTAATAAAACGTAGTTTGACAGGCTGTCCAGCCTTGACAAGTTGCGTCCAGTTAGCCGCTGTGGTTTTACCATTCATCAGATAGGTAAAGGTTTTTTCACCAGACAGATCAGTAAAGTCTGTCGGCATCATCCGCATCTGATTCCACATTTTGCGCTTATCAAAAGCAGCTTTTAGATCTGTTGCGGCAATATCGGACAGTAGCTTTTTAAAATCTGGTAAATGATAATTATCAAAGTCTGCGCGTTGCTTTAATAGTTTAACCAAGTTGTGCGGGTCACGGTGCGTCCAATCACTGAGCAAAATGACATGGTCTTCCTCGATAGGATGACGTTCGCGCCCTTTCGGCTCAATGACGATGGCCCCGCGCATACCGGTTTGTTCTTGGAATCCAGTGTGCGAGTGATACCAATAAGTGCCAGATTGTTTCAGCGTAAATTTATACGTAAAGGTGCTATTTGCTGGTATACCATCAAAACTAATGCCGGGCACGCCATCCATCTCAAACGGTACTAGTAGACCATGCCAATGAATAGAGGTCGACTCATTCATTTGGTTATGGACGCGTATCACTACCGTATCGCCCTCGCGCATTTTTAGCGTTGGCGCTGGTAATGAGTCATTAATGAGCGTCGCCGTGCTTGACTTGCCATCAACAATGATGGGTTTTTTGCTGACATAAAGATCAAACTCTTTGCCTGTCAGTATGGGTACTTTATGATCGGGTTTATCACTGTTAATAGTAGCGCCCTGACTGCCTGAGCGACTCGATTGTCCCAATGCGCTACTAGCAATAGTCGGCATCAATGAAGCACCAAGGACAGCAGAGGATCCGGTTAAAAAACGTCGGCGGTTCAGTATGTTCTGTTTATTCATAATGATGACCTAATTTAATTTGAGAGATGGTGGTTAAGCTTATAGTTATAATATTTTCGATATTTAACAGAATCTATTCACATCTAAGCCAACACTACAGCTGCTGCTGAGGAGACTCAATAGCAGCATAGACTTCTGTGGTGCCGTCTTTATTAAGCTGCATTACCTTATAAGGCATGAATTTACCTTCATACTCCATACCGGGGCTACCAACCGGCATACTCGGTACGGCAAGTCCAATAGCTTGTGCAGGAGGATTTGCTAAGAATTCAGCCATGTGTTTAGCAGGGACATGCCCTTCAAAGACAAAACCGTCGGTGGTAACGGTGGTATGACAAGAGCGCATTTGCTGTGGTACGCCATAACGCTCCTTAAATAAGGATAGATCTTCCACATCGTGCGTGGTTGCACTTAATCCATTGTTTTTTGCATAGCCTACCCATTCTTTACAGCAGCCGCAGTTGGCATCTTTATAAACCGTGGCTGAGACGTTTTTGAGTAATGATGACGAGCTGTTAACGGGAGCATTTGTAGGAGCAGAACTTTCATTTTGTACTTGTGCATTCTGGGTAGCGGACTGTTCAACCTTTACTGGTTGAGAATCAGAGCCACTGGTATTAGATTGGCTGCAAGCGGCTAGCGTTAACGAGAGTGACGATGTCACCACCAATAAAAGGACACGACCGGATAACCAGCTATGTCCATTAGAAAGCACATGTGTGTAATGTCTCATTAAATTACTCCTAAACGTCTATTGTTATGCTCGATATTCTAAAAACTTACACCCTATATTTGAATTCTTATGTACTTAACTAAAAACATTAAATGCAGCACTGTTCAGTACTGCATTATTAATAGCGACAACCGTGAGTTAGGAGGCTTTCATATCTAGAAAGTATTAATGCTGCATTCCAGATCCATCATCCGACATATTCATACCCATATCACCACCATCTGACATATTCATATCACCGTCAAATGACATGTCCATCATATCGCCATCTATCCTAGTGGTTAGCATCGTGTATTGGCTTTCATCTAATTCAGGTAACGATCTAATGAAGGCTACCATTGCCCACATTCTACCGTCATCATGGGACGCGCCCCACGCAGGCATTCCAGATGCCATAATACCGTGCTTGATTGCCCAAAAGCTTTGCTTTGCACCGTCTTCTGTTTGATAACGTTTGACAATATCAGCCTTGGTAAAGTTGGGCGGCTTTGGATATAAGCTCTCACTAAAGTCAGTTTGTGCCACTCCCGGAGACAAGTGACAGCCTGCACACATATCCTTATAGTCCGCGCCACCAGAACTGATTAGCTCAACCTTCTCTAAATCTGGTACCACAATATCTTTACTGGCATTTTCTATGGAACGATTGCGAGCAGTTTCTAAAAAGCTAAACATCATTGGGCTATGCTCTTGGTCAGCTCCCACATTGACAACGCCACTAGTAACAACCGCAAACACGCTAACGATTGCCACAAATACGGTAAAGAGCGCACCCAATAAAAATTTCATATGTTTTCCTAAAAATTTATTTCCGTTAAGTGTTGACTGCTATTTAACAGAGCTAAAATTTTTAAGATTTACTGTCGTTAGTAACGCAGTGTTTTTGGTACATTTGCTTCATTTTACCCATGTTAGCCATCATCGCTTTCATGGCAGGATCGCTCATGTCCATCTTGCTATGATCCATTTTTCCCATCATATCCATATGCTTTTGCATTTTTTCACAGTTCATTTGATCTTTTTCAGCATGCATTTTAGGGTCATGCGCCATAGCTGAGGTCGATACGACAAGAGCGATGGCCGTCATTGCGATTGATTTAGACAGTAATTTAAATTGTGACATGATTAATTCCTATTGTTTGGATTAAAGGCTATTGAGTTCAATAGCTGTTAAACCAGCCTAAATGATACATCATTCATTCTGACTGGCAGATGACGTTAAGATTACAATGCTGTCATTCTCACTGCTTTAGATTTTAATGCGCGATATATTCATTTAATATGGCTTCAGCATTTCTATCACGATCGCTACCATATTTTTTTACAAAATACTTTTCAGACTGCAAATGTTGATCTTGATGTTGAACCTGACAAGCCACTCTGGCGTCGACATAACTTTTCTTTTGCTCTTTGGATATTTGTGCATCATTATGATCTGCGTTTCTTGCAAAACTAGTGAGCGCATCACAATTACCGAGAACAGAAGCATCTAAGTTTGTGGTATGCGCATTGGCCGCTGACATGCCCACTAACATCGATACTGAAAGCAAAGCTGCTTTTTTTAATGAACTATAATTTTTCATATAAGACCCTTTAAAGATAAATAACAAACTGTTTAAGTAGGATAATTGCTTTACTCGTAGAGGCAGTCTGTATCAGAGACAAGCCAATATGCGGCGTTGATTTAGAATACTAAATGGTGGCTGACAGCTAGATGACACGGATATTACATGTTCGTTAGGAACAGCATAATATTGTCATCTTCTTGTCATTAAAACCAAATACCAGCATCTGTCTCTATCCAAAGAACACTGTTATAACAAGGGTTCCTGATAAATATATGGCTGATAAGCTAACAATGTTAGTGATACGCTGTTGACAACTATAATGATATAAAGGTAAGTAACGATGAAAGTACTGTTAGTAGAAGATGAGAAAAACCTTGGAGAATATATTAAGAAAGGCTTAACTGAGGCCGGTTTCATCGTGGATCATCACATGACAGGTTTAGATGGCTATCATGCGTTAATGACTGAAGATTTTAGTGTGGTTTTGATGGATGTCATGCTACCTGACGTCAGTGGCTTTGAGTTGGTACAGCGCTACCGAGCTGCTGGAAAGCATACGCCAGTTTTATTTTTAACGGCTAAAGATGATTTAAGCGATCGGATCAAAGGTATTGAAATTGGTGGCGATGATTATCTGACCAAGCCTTTTGCTTTTGCTGAACTGATTGTTAGAATAAAAAGCCTATTGCGCCGTGCCAATCAATCTGATTATAAAAGCTCGGTCATACACATAGCTGATCTGAAAATGGATATTGCCAAACGCACCGTTCATAGAGGCAACACTAATATAAAATTGACTGCTAAAGAGTTTGCTTTATTACAACTTTTCTTAGAACGTCAAGGTGAGGTACTGCCGCGCACTGTGATCGCCTCGCAAGTATGGGATATAAACTTTGAGAGTGATACGAATGTCATTGACGTGGCTATAAGGCGCTTGCGGATAAAAATTGATGATGGATTTGATATAAAGCTGATTCATACGGTACGCGGAATGGGCTACAAGTTAGAGCCACTGGCTGTCGACGTGGATAGTGGCATGGGCGACGATAGTATTAATAAAGACAGTCTGACATCAAATGAGACATAAATCTAAGAATCGGCGTTGGTCACTGTTATGGCGAACTATTTTTTTACTGACATTGTTCGTTATTATCTCTCAGGTTATTATCTACGCATGGGTTCAGCGCTCTGTGAGTGGACACTTTGAGCAAATGGACTCAGAAATCCTTACTCATGCAGCTTTTAACCTGCGCAAACGTATGGTTAGTTTGGAAGATCACATAGAACTATTCACAGTATCAAAGTCGCAAGCGCTAATTGATGCCAATCATCTACATTCTTCTTGGCTGGATTATGATTTAAAAACCTTAGTATCAGATAAAAATGGCAAATTATTATCCAGCGATCCCAGTAATTTCATCAATGATCTACCGGCAGATTTTAGCTTGTTACAACTATTGCAGGACTATCGCGATCAGCAGTTTATGATCAAGATAAATAATAGGCATTACCGAGCCATTATCATTACACATCAAGAGGTTTTGGCATTTATTGCTCTACCTATCGATGTGCATAATCAATATCTTATCCAGTTTAATCGCCAGCTGAGCTTGATACTTATCGCCATTACCTTATTATTGGTTTCAGTAGCAGCACTAAGTGTACACTGGGGTTTTGCTCCCCTAGCTACTATCGTACAAAAGATGAAAGGCATTAATCTTCAAAGGTTAGATGAAAGAATTGTGGTTGGCGATATGCCGTTAGAATTACGTCCACTAACGGAGTCTTATAATTCTATGATGGTCAAGCTTGAAAGTAACTTTGAATCATTATCACGGTTTTCAGACAATATCGCCCATGAGCTACGTACGCCAATAGCGACGCTGAGTACGCAAACGCAAGTCATGTTAACTAAGCCAAGAGAAAGCGACGAATACATTGAGCAATTGCATCATCAGCATGATACGTTAAAGCAGTTATCCGCCATGATTAACGATATGTTATTACTGGCAAAAACTCAAAAAGAGCTGAGTGATTCGCAAATCAGTCATGTCGATATAGAGAGCTTGATCACAAAGCTTATAGATTATTATGAGATGATTGCTGAGGATCGTGAGATAATCTTTGAAAAATCGGGTGATTTTAAAACAGTACTAGGTGATAAAGGCTTATTGCAACGGCTGTTTGCCAACCTGATGTCAAATGCGATTTATTATGCGGCTAGTAATAGCACTATTATGATATCCGCTACTGTCCTCACTTCAAGCACCTCGCTTAATGCGCCAAAAGACGATATTCAATCCCCAGAGCAGCTCTGGTTAAGAATAACTATGACCAACCGTCTAGACAAACCATTAAATCAGATTGAAGCCGATAAACTGTTTGAGCGATTCTATCGTCATGATAAAACGAATACGATGCATTCAGGAACAGGCTTAGGCTTATCTATTGTGCAAGCTATCGCCAATGCTCATAATGGCAAAGTTAGTATTACTATCAAAGATGAGTGTCTTTTTGAGGTTGCTGTAAAGTTGTTGATTGCCAGGTAGTAAATACCTTCATACTGTCTATGAACCGCTCAGATTAGATCGAAGGCGAGTTTACTTGGAAGGTCTCTCTATCCATAAGATGAGATTCTGACTTGCGATAGTTGTACTTTTCAATTGTTGGACAAAAAATTTCTTATATAAGCCTATTTCATACATTCTATTACCAATAATTATGATGCCTTTATGATGATTCATCCTCAGTATGATCCCGTAGCGCTTTCCTTGGGTCCATTGGAAGTGCACTGGTATGGGCTAATGTATTTGCTAGCCTTTGCTGCCGCTTACGGTTTGGCTTGGTATCGCAGTACCAAACGCGACAATTGGACCACCGACATGGTCTCTGACTTAGTCTTTTATGGCGCGCTTGGTGTCATCTTAGGCGGTCGTATTGGCTATGTGCTGTTTTATCAGTTCGGTGAATTACTCCAAAACCCTGCCTATATATTAAAAGTCTGGGAAGGCGGTATGTCTTTCCACGGCGGCTTTATCGGCGTCATGCTAGGTATGTGGTTCTTTGCCCGTAAATATAAAAAGACTACCTTTCAAGTATTCGATTTTATCGTTCCTTGTGTACCAACCGGCTTACTGTTTGGGCGTATCGGCAACTATATCAATGGCGAATTATGGGGTCGCGTCTCAGACGGTGGCTATAACTGGCTGACCTACTTTCCGCAAGCCGCGGCGTTTGATATGGAGCAATTACAGAGCAATCCACAATTGCAAGAATTGATGATTGAAGTCAATGGTCAATACATATTGCCTCGTCATCCATCACAGCTATATGAAGCCTTTGCCGAAGGTCTGCTGCTATTTATATTCTTATGGTGGTATTCATCAAAACCACGTCCACGTATGGCCGCCTCCGCTGTATTCTTACTAGGCTATGGCATCAGCCGCTTTATCATTGAATTCTTCCGCCAGCCAGATGCTGACCAAGGATTCATATTATTAGGTTGGATGACCAAAGGGCAAATCTTAAGCGCGCCGATGATTATCGCCGGCTTAATCATGCTGATTTATGCTTACAAACGCGGTATTTATGATTGGGGTAAGCAGTCTGCATATTAGAAATAAGTGTCGA
>NZ_JBQSXK010000034.1:0-14374 GCF_052378115.1 Psychrobacter sp. AOP30-A2-5
TTATATCTATTCTTAATATGGATTAGGGTCTCTATATATATTTGTTTAAACTTGCCCAAATAACATTACGCCATGTATTAATGAAGGACCTAAGAATATCATAAATAATCCCGCTAAAATCATTGTTAAACTGGCTATAACGCCCTCGTCCTCATTGCGCTGACTTGCCCGGGCTGTACCAAAACCGTGTGATGCATTACCAAATGCGATTCCATTTGCAAGATGGGAGCGAATACGAAAAAAAGTCAAGATCATATCCCCTAAAATCATTCCCACCATCCCTGTAATCAAAGTAAACAATGAAACTAAAGAGGGAGATCCGTGAATCTTTTCAGATAAGTCTAACGCAAATGGTGTCGATATTGAACGGGCCATCAAACTATAGGTCAAGGTCTTATCAAAATGGAATAACACAGCAAATATATATATGCTCAAGACCCCCACTATCATCCCAACAGTTATAGAAGCGGTCAAAGACAAAGCATGTTGACGTATTAAACGACGATACTCATAAATAGGTATAGCAAACGCAACCGTTGCGGGGGCAAGTAACTGCACAATCCAAGCTGTATCCTTCCAATAAGTATCATAAGAGATATTAAAGATAATCATTAATGAAAGCGTTATTACTGGAACCGTGATAGCAGGGTTTAGCCAAGATTTTCGATAGCGCACATAGATTACTTTAGCCATATAATAAGCAGCTAATGTCCAAATGAGACAAAGGATTGAGCAGACATTCATCGTAAATCCTCACGCATTATCATTATTTCTTAGGTTTAATTGGGCTTTATGAATCTGATGTCGATACAATCTACGTTGCAAACGGTGCACCATAATAAAAGTTAATGCTGAGCTTAACATCACCATCGCGGTACTTAAGATAATTGTCAGCATTAATTGCCAGCCCTTACTGATAAATAGCGCCTTGTATTGAAGTATTGACATCATAAGTGGGATAAACATTAATACTAATTCACCCAAAACAAATTTTGCCCCCAGTCTGACCCAGTTAACCTTGATAGCACCACTCATTAATAAGATCAGCATTAAAAATACTCCTAAGACGCCTGAGGATACGGGTAGATGCAATAACTCAACCAATAACGCAGCACAATACCAGACAGCTGCGATAATAGCGCATTGCATAAGGACATGAAGCCATGATTGGCGACAGAACTGTTGAAGTCTAAGTTTTTTTTCAGCTACAAAGGGTAGGGATAAGCGAATATTAGGATTACGCATAATAATTGTTGTTTGTTGATTAGAGACTACTTATTATAAAAATACCCTAGTCATAAATTATGAATTATATTTTTATTTTTATTCCCAATTCCTATAATAAATTTCATTATCCTTCCTAACCATGGTTTATTATTTATGATAACTTTGAAACAATTACGCTGCTTTGTGACAGTCGTAAAAACAGGTGGGTTTCTTCAAGCCAGTATTCAACTCAATTTAACCCAACCCACCGTTACCAAATCTATCAGTAATCTTGAAGAATATTTAGGCGTAGCTCTGTTTGATAAGCCTTTGACTCATAGAAAAAAGCGGCTAGTTAATTTAACGGAAATTGGCGAACACCTCTATATTCAAGCAGTTGATATCTTACAAAAGGCAGATAATCTTGAACAAACAGTAGTAGATTATCAGCAATTAATAGGTGGTAAATTGCGTTTGGGGATTTCACCGTTAGGCAGTGAAATACTAAGCAAAGCTATTTTTAACTTTTATCAAATGCATCCTAGTATAGAAACTTCACTTATCGAAGATGGTGCTGAGTCACTTAAGCAGGCCCTTCTAGAGGGGCAACTTGATGTGGCAACATTGATGAAGCCGATTGACGATGATTTTGACTACTTGTCGATATGTTGCTATCCAGTGGTGGTCGTAGCAAATAAAAACCGTATGGGTAAGCAAAAAACCAAGGTAACACTTAAGTCACTATCAAATGCACCCCTAATTTTATTTACCTCCAATTCATCATTTACTCCGATGATTATAGAAAACTGTCAATCACTAGGTTTTGAACCTAATATTATTTGCCAAACCAATCAGTGGCACTTGCTTCTTGACATGGTAAAACAGGATATGGGCGTGACTCTTTTGCCTCAATATTATACTCAAAAGTTGGATTTAACAGGATTAGTCTGCTTGCCACTAACCCAACCTCAGTTAAAATGGGAGCTTGTCATGGCTTGGCGCCGTCATCGCTTGCTTACACCAAGTATGCAAGCTTGGCTTGATAACATAAGAAAAAATATATAACCAGGCCTTGATAATGCTTTGGCTGAAACAGGGCATAGGTTATACAAAACAGAGGTGATTGAATATTTAAAAGCAGATTGGCAAGGTTTAGCGAATGTACAACTTGCACATTGAATTGGGTAGATCGGTTCAATAAAAAGCGTATACACAGTGCATTGGGCTATGTATCGCCTTTTGAGTTTGAGAGCCTTTCCTAAAAAGTGTGTATAGTCTAATCCAAATAAAACCGATACAACCCTATTAACAATTGCATTTAATGAAATAAACGATGACTTATTCAATAGACTATCGCAAACAGGTACTTTCTAGCATCACTGATGGTATGACCATACGAGAAGCTGCGCTATTTTATGGACTTAGCACCAGCACCATTCACAGCTGGCAGAAGAAATTAGCGCCTAAAACAACCAGAAATAAAGCACCGACTAAAATACCTGATGACGCATTGATTGAAGACGTAAAAAGATACCCAGATGATTATAACTATGAAAGAGCTCGTCGCTTGAACTGTAGTAAAACGGGCATCTTTAATGCTTTAAAGCGTCTTGGTATCAGTCAAAAAAAAGACCTTGGAACATCCAAAAGCGTGTCCGATAAAAAGAGCGATATTCCAGAGTAGGCTTGATCGCTTTACGCAGCAAGGCTATCCCATTGTCTATATGGATGAAAGCGGCTTTGAGGCTGAAACCATTCGTTCTCATGGCTATGCACCGATTGGTAAACCCTGTATCGATAGCTACAACTGGCAAGCTTCGAGACGTACTAATGTCATCGGAGCTCTCTATGAAAAAATGCTATTTGCGCTTGATTACTTTGAACACAATATTAACAGCAGCATATTCTACCACTGGTGCAAATACACGCTAATCCCAAGTCTTAAAACTAAATGCGTGATTGTCATGGATAATGCTCGATTTCATAAGAGTAAGCGTATTCAAAAGCTACTTAATAGACATGGTCATCGTATTTTATGGCTGCCGCCGTACAGCCCTGATCTAAACCCTATCGAGAAAAAATGGGCACAGGCTAAGTTTCTACGCCAAGGATGGATGGAGAATAATCTACCTAAACTGTTTCATGATATGGGCTGTATCGATTTTATAAAGACTTAACTATATGCAGAATTGTCACTGTGTTTTTTATGCTTTGGCTACTAAAATAACATATATTGATAATAATTCTAAGCATAAGACACTGATTAAATAGAATTATGCTACGTAGTTTAGCTTCTGTATTAGCCTTACTTAGAAAAATGCGAATTCCTCTCACAAATAAAATTTTGCTATTTTGGGTATACCCTAGCGAGACCAGTAAAACAGACCATAATTTGAGCTAATAAGTTACCTAAAATGGACAATGTTCGCAGGACTATTAATTGTCTTAAATGGTTGCCTTTCAGCTAATAGTCCATATTATGTCTAATAATAATAGATACTATGCCACTGCTGGCTTTTCTAGTTGTTTTAGTCCAATCGTTCTCAGTCTTCCTTGGCCGTCAACTTCTTTAATGACTAATAACCACTCCTTATTAATCACAACCGTATCGCCTGCTACGGGTGCCATCTTTAAGCTATCCTTAATGTATTCAGCAACCGTTTGTTCCCACATATTTTTCGTGTTCAGGGTATCTTCTAGAGATTCGGATTTCATCCTATCGGTAAAGAATGGCACATCTTTAAGTTTGACACTCGGCGATAGCATCCAATCGCCATAAAAATCATCGATGGCTCTACGGTCTAACGTCGTGTCATTAAAAACATTCGCAATCTGATCGGCATAATCGCCACTCATGGCATACCAAACGCTATCGCCAAATTTGAGCTTAGTCTTTTCATTAATTGCCAAGATTTGCTGACCACGCACCAAGGCAAAAACATGGATTCCTTCAGGGCTGATACGCGTAGATATATCCCTCGGATGACGACCAATTGCAAACGCGCCTAACTTTACTTCAAATTCATACAACGTAATACTTGCTCTATCTGACACCCACACTTCATGCTCTTCTTTTGGGCCCTTATTGTTAGGAATACGCACCTTAAACAGATTGGCCATAAAAGGAATGGTCGTCCCTTGTAACACCAACGATAAGACCACCACCCCAAAAGCGATATCAAACAGCATAAAGGCATTGTCCACCCCTGCAATCACTGGCAACATGGCAAGGGTAATGGGCACCGCACCACGTAAGCCGACCCAAGAGATAAAGCCGATCTCTCTATTTTTAAATTTAAACGGTAAAACACTGGTATAGACTGCAATAGGACGAGCCACTAAAATCATAAAGGCAGCAATGGCCACTGAATAAGGCCAAACTTCAAGAACGTTCGATGGCGTGACCAATAGGCCCAATACCACAAATAACACCGCTTGCGACAACCACGCAAAGCTGTCCATCACGCGCATGACATGCTCAGTTGAGCGTACCTTATGGTTGCCAATCATAATACCAGCGATAAAGACCGCGAGAAACCCACTACCGCCCAGTAAGTTAGTGGCAGAAAACACTGCTAAACCCGCCGACATTATTAAAATGGCATACATACCTTCTGCCAAGTGTATTTTGGGTAATAACCGAGAGAGGAAGTACCCGAAGAACAAGCCCATTCCTAGTCCAAAGCTAAGCTGCTGTAATAGTAAGCCTAAAAAGCCTAGCGCTGTCTGTCCGGCAGGATCAACATTTAAAGCAATCAATCCTGTGACTAATAAAATCGCTAACGGGTCGTTGGCGCCCGACTCTAATTCAAGCGTGGCTTGGACACGATCATTTAATTTAACACCGCCATTACGCAGCAGTGAAAACACCGCTGCCGCATCAGTAGAACCAACGATTGCCGCTAGCAATAGCCCAAAGCGCCAATCGACATCCAGCAGCCATGTGACGAATACACCCAGTATCATGACTGTCGCAAGTACGCCCCAAGTAGCCAGTGTGATGGCTGGTTTTAAGCCAACTCGGAATGATTTAACAGAGGTGCGCAACCCGCCATCTAACAAAATACAGGCTAAGGCTGCTTGCCCGACAAAATTGGCTATTGCATATTGAGAAAACTCAATACCCAAGATACCTTCTTCACCAGCGAGCATCCCGACGACTAAAAACAATAGCAAAAGTGGAACACCCAAACGTGCTGATAAAGTGCTCGCCATAATACTGGCAAAAATTAACACTGCTCCTACGAGATACACGATATTTAAGGTATCCATCTTTTATTAAGCCCTATTTTATAATACTAAGCTGAACTAACCAGAACGGGAGTAACATTTACCCATTGCTTTCAACGGTTAATTATTGTTTTAACATGCTCCTTAAGAATAACTGAGCTATGCTTGTATGTTAGTAAATATCTTATTCTATTATTGCTAAACGAGTCATATTATGAAAAAAGAGACACTGACAGGACTATCTATTATTACATTTGCAGCATTTTATATTTGGATTCAAAATGGCAGTAACCCATTTGATGAAAAAAGAAATACTGAACTCGAACAAGCTCAAAAAACATCAAAGATTGCATTGCTAACGAAGTGCCAGAAAGCAGTACAGCCCATGCTTAAAGGCTTTAAGTCTATGGACATTAAACGAAAAAACACAGACTACAGACGATTAAATAATGGTAACTTTGAAGTCATAACACATTACTACGCTGAAGATAGTTTGGATGCGGCTCCGCTCATTATCGTCGACTGCTTATTCGATAAAGATGGCAGTTTATTAGAAACAGCGCAGGTTAAATAACTTCCAGTATAGCTATGGAGCTGTAGTAGATAAGACTTTAAATAACACACCTTTTTCTCAAACTTTTAAGCTGCTCATGCTGCTGGCCATTTGCTCAGCCAGTTTTTTAATGTCAGATTGAGTAGTCATTGCTTATTCTCCTGCTATTGGATTATAAGCAGTTACACAGTTTTTAGGAAAAGCTTCTCAATCTGGCATTAAATTACTGATTCATTTCGGGTATACCCGAGTGGAAACAGCTATATCACCCTTTAAGCCCATTGATAGACCGTTTAAAATAGACTAATGCAGTAAAACCACTTCAAGCGTACTATTATTACGCCTATAATCTATTGTAAGTATGCCTATGATAAACCGATTTCACTGGTTCGGTACCCTAGTGAGGACTTGAATGGAGTCGTGGATTAGAGAGGTTTAACACGGGGTGTTGAGTTTGGTAAATGCGTAGTACTCGTAGATGACGCTCTTGATAATCGGCGTATCAAGAGGTATTAAACGTAAAGTTGAAACCGACTGTCAGTATCTGGTAGTAAGGTCTAAGTAGTACCTTGTGAGCTGTGACGTGTTCGGGGCATAAGTAGTAAAAAAAGCGTCTACCCGCAACGCATGACAAACACTACAGTATGTTTTCAACCCCCTGTTGTGTAGGTAAGGGGTCTGACACTCGCCCAATCGGTTCCAATAGGTGGTTCTATTCATTTATGACTATAAGAATAGAAAATTATAAATTTAGTAGTCTACAAATCTTATTCAACAAGGTTAATTTGCCAGTTATTGGCTTGAATGACAATATTAATTTTGCGTAGTTTCATCGCCAGGTCATCGGCTTGCTTTTGTAACCCAGCTACTGAGACCATAATATTCCATTTAATTTCACGATGACTATAACGATCTGCCTCAGTGTCGGTCGCTTCAATTGCTTCAATTAATAGTTTGTGGCGCATCTCCAACGCCTCGCGTTCAACCAATAGCGTCAGCATTGATTGATCTTTATCCGTCTTAGCAACTGCATTGGTACGGTGAATACGTTCAATCAAAGTAGATAGCTCAGTAATGACTTGACTAGCCTCAATCATTAGATGACTTGGATCTTCATTTGGCGTATCGCCTTCTTGAACTTTAGCATTACTACGAATACGTCCTTTAATTTGAGCAAGTTTTTTTTGCATATCGCTACGAATAAGTAGGGCTTCTGCGAGTTTCATTTTTAGCTCCTTTTAACACCTTATTAGTATACTGCGTTTATTATAGATGTGTTTGTCCGTAGTATTGTTGGCTGGAAGGTGTCTAATCGTATGAACATCGATATGATGATGGCAGCGTTAAATCAAGCCATTGCAGACAGAAACAACCCAAAAGACGTTATTCATCGTAGTGATAGAGGCGTTCAGTATTTATCTATTCGTTATACTGATCAGATGGCTGATTCTGGCGTTATTACCTTTGTTGGAACGCGGGTAATTCATATGATAATGCATAGTACGATTGGTTATGTATCACCTTTTGAGTTTGAAAAGCAATATTATGATAGTCTTAATGAGTCAGGCAAAGTTGCCTGACTCAAATAAAACGCTCTCCGATATAGTCGGGGCGGTTCACTTTTCATGCTACCAGCCATCTGCTGGGCCAGTTTTTTAATGTCGTTTTGGTTAGTCATTGCTTATTCTCCTGTTAGTGGATTATAAGCAGTTACACAAAGTTTGGGAAAGGCTCCAATAAGGCTTTAGAGAGCTATCTTCCAAAGATTAAACACTAATGTTTTTTCAAAAATTCTTATAGTCAAAAGAACCACCGTTTTTTCTTCTTAGCCGTCGCGACGACTGAATCGTCTTTTTTTTCTTGCTCTTGTACAAGTGGCGGCTCATCGCTCATTTCAGCCTGTTTAAACTCTAGCAGTCTCACTTGTGCGAAATCCTGAATACTGGCGTTGGCTTTATCCAGCGTTCTGTTCAACTGTCCTATCTGCTGCTGATAATTTTCAATTAACTTTTTTTGATCGCTTACTTGTTGGCTGAGGTGCTCATTCTTGAGCTTTTCAAGTGCTAATAGGTGTTCAATATCCGTATTGTACTGAACACTTTGACTGTTCAGAGGTGTACTTTGAACAGTGTTCACTGAATGTTCAGTACGTTTTTTAGAAATGGGCTCACCAAACACGCGCAACATTTCTGAAACGTCTATTTTCTTATCTGCTGTTCTAGAAATCTCACCATCATTGACTTTCTGATAGATCGTCGTTCTTGATACACCCCATTCTTTTGCGGCTTTTGTCACGGATATGTTCATTATCCACCTAGTGTTCAAGTACGTTTTTAGAGACTGTACAGTGCAACTGTACAGAACGTTCAGTGAACAACTATGGCACTAACCCGTCTATCAGGCAAATTATAAATAAACTGCTGTGTAAATCAGACGGTTAGTTACATAGCACTCACTTTATTGAACAAATATAGGGTATTATTAATGCTTGAAAACAGTGTTTTGGGTATTAAAGAAAGTAGGTTCTATGAAAAAAAGTTATTCTAAGTATGGCGTTATCTCTCTTTGGCTTATCTGCTCAGGCAGCAGTTACTGTCACTGATAGAAACTAAAAGGACTGAGTCCTGTGCAGTACAGGACTCAGTCCTTGGGGTAAACTAAACCGTCCAATATTTGGGGGTCAGTTCAGATGGGCTCCTTTTTTCATTCTATTAGAGCATCTCAGGTTAGACTCTCTTATTTAGTAACATTCGTATTGCTAAGCTTAGCGCTAATCTCACGAAGTAACTGCACTTCTTCTGAAGGTTTTTCTGTCACTTCTTCCTTTACTTCATCTGCACGACGTAATCTATTGACCATCTTCACCATCATGAAAATGATGAATGCTAAAATTAGGAAGTTAATAAGTACCGTAATAAAGCTACCATAAGCTAATACAGGAACACCTGCTTCTTTCAAGGCGTCATAGGTCATAGCAATACCTTCAGGCACATCGCCTAATATCACAAACATATTCTTGAAGTTGATTTCACCGCCAGCAATAAAGGCGACGATTGGCATCATGATGTCTTCGACTAACGATGTTGTGATGGTTCCAAATGCACCACCAATAATGACACCGACAGCTAAGTCCATTACATTACCTTTTAAAGCAAACTCTTTAAACTCAGATACCATACTCATAATTTCTCTCCTAAAAATTTTTGTCTGTAAGTAGATCGGCGTGTAAATATACGATTGAAAACTGGATACATTGATAATGATCGAACAGCACAGTATTTTAATAAATTCTGTTTGGTTATATATAAAACACAACACAAAAAAAGCTAGATAGAACGAGATATTTTCTACTCATCCTATCTAGCTAGATATAACACTTAATACTAATACAGAAGATAATAATTAGGGTGTATTGAACATTCACAATTTGAACCAAAGATAAACGCGAGCCACTGTATTCTGATAGCTCTAATTTAAATTATCAAATCTTGTAGCAACAACTGTTTTGTAGTTTTTATTTTAGCAGAATTCTATGCAATTATGGTCGTTTCTTCTCTCTAGAGCCTATTTAAGCGTCTTCTAAGCCTTAACTAGCGTAATACAGATATAACTGTCTCAGAAGGTCTAACAAGACTATAAGTCTTATAAGGTTTACGAAGCAGCAGCAGAACAAAAAATAAAGAAGATTAAAGATGAGTTTGGAAGATAGGTATACCCATATAATATCCATTATATTCTTAACATTTTTCTTTGGTTTAAAAGCTATTAACGATCAAAAATTTTATCTAAACATCAAGAATGATGCAGGTTGTGGTGGCATGGGCATATAATTTGCCATCAGGCCCTACAATTTTGCCTTCAGCAGTCGCTGTTCTCCGACCAGCATGAATGACTTTGCCTTCAGCCCGTACTAAAGGTGTTGCCACTGTCAAAGCTCGCACCATGTTTACTTTTATCTCTAAAGTTGTGTAGGTTTTTCCTGCTGGTAAGAGGGTATGTACAGCACAACCAACAGCAGAATCTAAAAGCGTGCAAAACCAGCCTCCGTGGACTGTACCCAATGGGTTGTAATGATGACGCTTTGGACGTCCTTGAAAAACCGCAATACCCTTTTCCATATGAATAGGAGTGTAGTCAAGCGTTAGACCAATAGGAGGATGAGGCAGCTCTCCTGCAAACATAGCATTAAAAATATCCATACCACTGCGAGTAGTTAAGTCTGATAATGGAATGACATCAGCGTCACCTAGCTTTTCTCTAATACGTGTTTCTTCTGCTTCCCATGTTGCTATTGTTTCTTCAACATTCATTTTCAATTCCTTAAAACGATAAATAAGATATTAGCCAATTCCTCTTAATTTCTACTTTTACTTTTAAAATACATCGTTACATAGCCGATTAACCAAAAGGCACAAATTGCTTGAAACCAGATAAGACTGTGCATGGTAACAGTCATGATATTATCAGTCTCTATGTTGTAGTGCAGTAACGACAACAACCCCATTAAGGCGTACAAATAAAGCCACCAACGTCCTTTGGTCATCTGGCTTTTGACAGCCACAATCAGGCCATAGATACCAATTGGTGTCATGACGAACCAGAAGGCATCTACAAGCTGAGGAGATAACCAATCAGGCTCAGGATAGTGATCGAAATGAATCACATTATGAACATAGTGTAAAATGCTCGAAAACACATTAAGTAATACAATGAAAATCAGGGTTTTATAGTGTTTGTAACGGTTTATCATGATGTACCTTGTTGATCGTCTCTAAAATATCTTGCCAAATATGAGTGTTTTTACTTCTAAAGTAGCCAAAATGTCCAACTGATTGGTCTGAGCCCCTGCCAATGCTATAGCGTTTAAAAGTGATAGGTCGATCGCTGGTCACATTTTTCCAAAAATTATGCAGGTTGCGTTCAGTACAGATTTCATCATCATCGGCAGTGAAGACGAAAGTTGGCACATTAAAATTTTTGTAAGTGCCAAGGGGAATGGTTTTCCCATAGAATTTATCTGAGAAAAACAGCTCTTTTTCTCGGCACCAAGCCCCCCATTCCTCTGTAAAACCAGCTGGCAAATCTTCCATGAGTTTGAAGCTTTTAGCCGGCACATAATTAAAGACTTTATTACTAAGCGGTGCTAAAAAACGGAAAAAGAAGTTAGCCTTAAGACGATAGCGAAGCGGCATATAGCTAAAGTATCCTGCTGAGACAGCCACTGCGATTAAAGCATCCAATTGATCAGCATTATGAGCAAGGCCAACTTGTTGACCTCCAGCGCTATGCCCTACGCAATACAAGGGTAAGTCATTGAACAGGCGCTTGGCTGTATCGATAACAGCTGGAATGTCGTACCGTCCGATATCAGAATACTGATAATGACAATCCTTTAGATGACTCACTTTAGAATCGCAAAAACCTCTATAGTTCCAAAGAATAACATGAAAACCATGCTCTCTTAAGTATTTAGCAAACGGCAAATAATAAGAAGTTTTAGTAGCGGTTCCTGGATTTATTAGAACAACGGCCTTAGGGTTATTCGCTTTATAGAGGGTTGCACGCAGCTCGACGTTGTCGTCCGTCAGAATATTTATATCCATAAAAGAACCTACTTGTTGTTAATTAACGCCTACTATAAACTATGGACATTACTCCACAGTCAAGCGTTAATTGAGGGTGCTCGATAATGAATATAAAAGAATTAACTGAAACAGTCGGACTAAGTAGAGATACGATCCGTTTTTACGAAAGGGAAGGATTAATTTCGTCACCATCTAGAAAATCTAATGGTTATAGAGATTACGATAACAGGATTGTGGAACAGCTCAATATGATTATTATGGCGAAGGAGTTAGGTTTCACCTTAAAAGAGATTAGAGAGCTAACAGAGCTATTGTATTCAAACAACCTGACGCAATCACAAATGGGTGAAAAGCTTCTAGAAAAAAACAAACAGCTAGAAATTAAAATTTCAGAACTGTCTAAGATGAAAACGTTAATCGATAATGCATTAAAAGGTATGTGTGAATATAAGGATAAGTTGGCGCTTTGAGACCTTCCTAAATTTTGTGTAAGTATTTAATCTAAACGTCAGTTACACAGAATCTGGGATGGTCTCAATTATGGATGATAAAAAATTTCTCTTACAATCATTATGGATAATCGGTCTAATTCTGTTATTAGCAATCCTTCTTTCGATTAGGTTTGCCAAAATGTTGTAATGCTTATAATTGCTGTATTTTTTTGATAAGTATTGATGTGGGGGATTACCGCATTATTTACAGAAATGGGTGCTCTATTACTACGTAGCTATGTTAAGAACGGTGTATTTACCTCATTCAATTTGAACTCATTATATCCACTCAATACGCCTTTTGATCTTTATTTACAGGTATCACAACGTCATATAAAAATCGATTTAATGCAGTAAGGCTTGATAATAACCATTATCTTGCATTCATAATCACTTTCCTGCAAAATGGCTTATCTATAATCGCTTGAGCCACTCATGATAAACACCCCTACCTCAGACCCTATTGGCGCAGCATGGCTTATCCGTCATGCAAGCATCGAGCTGGTTGTCCCTTTATATGTCAGCAGTAGTATCGGTGGGCGCAGGCAAACCTATAAAGAGGGTGATGTTATCCATAACGCTTATCAGGAAACTGCGCGGCCACTGGACACAATTATTGCGCACTTACAGTTTCACATGCGTCATGAAGTACTGAGTTTAAAGTTACTGACTCGTTTGTTTGAGCAGATAGGGGCTAATGACGTACAAGCATGGGTAAACGCTGAGCCCACAGGCAGCTATGCCCGTAGAATGGCTTTCTTGTATGAATGGCTCATGGGTCAGCAGTTAGCAGTACCGAGTAATTTAGGCGGTAACTATGTGGACGCTTTAGATGCTAAGAAGCAGGTTACTTCAAGCCCTGCGCATGTCATAAAGAATGCTCGTTGGCGTATCAATGACAATCTTGCAGGAACCCGTCATTTCTGTCCTCAACTGGTGAAAACAGAGGCATTTACGAAAGCCGCTGCACTCGATATTGCCACAATGGTTGACAAGCTGAACGATGAATTTGGGCAAGACTTACTGATGCGTGCCTCCGTATGGATGACATTACGAGAGAGTAAAGCCAGTTTTACTATAGAAGGTGAAGGGAAAGAGTTAAAACGTATTGAACGTTTCGCCGATGTAATGGCAAGGCGTACCGGCAAGGGCGATATCCCGCTTGATCCTGAATCACTAGCAGAGCTGCAACAAGAGATACTCGGCAGCAAAACGGTTATCCAGCAGTATGGTGTCCGTCAATCACCAGTTTTTGTGTCGCATACTCAGGTCAATGACTTTAAAGAGATTGTGCACTATATCGCGCCACCTGCTGATGACATTGCTGAAAAGCTCAAAGGGTTACTGGCATTTATGGAAAAGACCGAGGGACAATCGGCACTGATACGTAGTGCGGTTGCTTCCTTTGCTTTTGTGTATATTCATCCGCTGGCTGATGGCAATGGCCGAGTACATCGCTTCTTAATTAACGATGTACTCAGACGCGACCAGGTCATTCATGAGCCGATTATCCTACCTATATCGCAAGCCATCGCTGAGCATCCCTCAGACCGTCATGCGTATGATAAAATTTTAGACCGTGTATCCGTGCCACTTATGGAGCAAATCCGTGATCATTACAGCTTTGATAAACAGGCGGTTACTTACCCTGATGGTATTCGCTCAAACTTAAATTTTGAAAACACTCACCTCATTCAACCTGCATGGCGCTTTATGGATCTAACGCCTCACGTTCAGTACTTATCAGGACTCATTGCTCACGTTATTGAAAAAGAGATGCATAACGAGTCACAGTACCTAAGAAAGCATGACTATGCACGATTGGCGATAAAAGAGATTGTTGAGATGCCCAACAGCTATGCCGATAGAATCATTCGCAGTATGCTACAAAATAAAGGCACTAAGAGTAATAAGCTACTTAAGGACTATCCTTTTTTAGCAAATGAGGCAGTTTGGGATGACATTTTCTCTGTCGTTGTAGAGACCTTTAAAGATGAAGCAAATGGTTTGAATAGTTAGAACAAATCCTGCTATACGCAGGAAAATCTGCCTTGATAATCAAGCTCAAGCTCAAGCTCAAGCTAGTATTAGTATCATCGTTGCGATAATGATTCGTTTATAAAAGATTCGGCTAAAATACTGCAACCTGAAACGTAATCAATATTTTTCTTACTTAAACAGAATATATTAGAGGAACTCTAATAACAGACCATTTTTATTTGACAAGGTTATTACAGATCCTCAAAATAATTTTGAGTATTTGAGTATTTGAGTATTTGAGTATTTGAGTATTTGAGTATTTGAGTATT
>NZ_JBQSXK010000035.1:0-13127 GCF_052378115.1 Psychrobacter sp. AOP30-A2-5
GTACAGCTCTTAAGACTCCATTTTATTCAAAATTGATATTAAATATCCATAAAACTACGGAATATCTGAAATTAATTCTTCAATCCCTGCTCTTTCATGCGCTTTGAATGGGTAACGATCTGCCATTACAATCCAATTAGACTCTTCAAATTCCTTATTGCTGCTTAGGCTATTTTTATCAGAAACAACTTCTATTAATAGCGTTTCTATCAATAGAATATCGATATCCATCGTAACTTTTTTTATTGGCGTCTGAGCTTCTGTTAGACGCTGCCTATGACAGTCACCCTCAAGATCTTTAAAAACCTGCTGTAACTGTTGCAGTGTCATTGGCTCTACCAAACGCAAATAAACGCACTGATTGGTATAATCGGGCTTTGGTTGCGCTTCGGTCGATGTAAAGTCAGGATTTTCAAACGCAGTAGATAACTGTATCTCCCCTAGCGCCGCTAGATCCTTTCGGACAAGCGGCAGATAATGTTCAGCTTGATAATTACTGCCTAAAGCCAATAATACTGCCGTCACAGACTGCGTTTGCAACTGTTCAGGCGTCTGCTTTTTTAGCGTTTCAAGACTCAAATCAGCCAAATTTTTATGCATATTATGCATCATCGTCTTTGCTTACAACTGGCTTATCTTCGATGACCGTTGCATAACGCGTGATCTGTACCCCAACCGCATCGGCTTGCTTTATAGCAGTAGGCTTAGCAATGCTTAAAGTGATTTTATGACAGCTATATTTGGTAAGCAACTTATCAGCGATTTGCCCCGCTAAATGCTCTAGCAACTGCGCTTTAATCGCTTGGCACCACGCGCTCACATCATCGCAAACTGCTTTGTAATTCAGTGCATCATTGACATCATCTGAGATAGCCGCACGGCTGATATCTGTTTCAAGTGCTATATCAATCAGCAGCGGCTGCGTGATTGCGCGCTCCCATGCATAAACACCGATAACTGCTTCTACTGTCAAGCCTTTAACGAATACCACATCAGATTCGGTATGAAACATGCTCTCATCCTTGTTTGCTAAATTTTAATTAGATTTAAAATCTCAGGTTTTTTAATTGGTTTTCTGCAACGCCTCTTCACGCAAACGCGCGGCTTTTAGCGCTTTACTAGGACGATGACGCCATAAGTCAATGCTGAATAATAACAGACCAAACCAAATCAGACCAAACACTGCAAGACGCTGTAAATCAAATGGCTCGTTATAATAGAACACCGCTAAGAAGAAGATAAATGTCGGCGTCAGATAATTCATAAAACTTAAAATACTATAAGCAACGAGCTTGGTAGATTTATTAAACAATAATAGCGGTATCAAGGTAATCGGCCCTGCGATCATTAGTAGCCAAATATTGGGACTAAACCAAAAACTCAATTGACTGCTGACCACATCCGCTTGCCAGAACCACCATAAGCAAATCGGGACCAACATCGTTGTTTCGACAAACATAGCATCGACAGCTGTCAAAGGTGTCTGCCGTTGAATGGTGCCATAAGTACTAAAACTAAAGGCTAAAATCAGTGATATCCATGGCAAGCTACCAATCATGACTACTTGAATGACCACGGATAATAAGGCGAAACCAATAGCAACCCATTGCAGCGTACGTAAGCGCTCTTTAAATAAAATCATCGATAGTGCAACGCCCACCAATGGTCCGATAAAATAACCCAAACTGGCTTCGAGAATGCGGTCGTGATTGACGGCCCATACATAAGTGAGCCAGTTGGTGGCAATAATCAAACCCGATATAAATGAGAACGCGATCCATCTCGGGTTTTTCTTTAAGGTATCGATCCATTGCCAGCGCTTGGTGACTACCAACACGATAAGCAAGCAAGCAAACGTCCAAATAATACGGTGACCGATAATCTCGGTCGCATCGTAGGCGGCCAATTGTTTAAAATATAATGGAAACCCACCCCAGATAAAAAAGGCAATGAGTGCGGTGATGATGCCACGTCTGGTTGTTTTAATGGGCGTAACTGGTTTTTTGATGACGTTTTGGGTGGTCATAGTACAGTACAACTTTTTAGAGCAAAGCGCACTCTTGCCCCATATTAGTTTTTATATCAATACAATGGCAAAAGCGCAGGGTCACTACAGATAGGATACAAGTTAAAAAGCAATGCGCTCATGCCAATATAGGCATCAACACATTGCTAACGATAACAACTTTAAAAACAGCTTTTACATCAAGGCTAATGAGCAACTTTTTAGACTTTATCGAATGCTAAAGTCAGCACTTCAAAAGTTAATGCTGCAAAAGCCAATAATACTACACATCAAGTTAATATAGTTTGTGGCATTAAACCGTGGCATTATCAACTTTAATAGACATCCCAATATGATTGGCAAGCTCTGCAAATCCTGGGAAACTGGTATTGACGGTCTCAACGCCTTCAATAGTAATTTGCTTGGATGCACGTAAGCTGGCAATGGCAAAACTCATGGCAATGCGATGATCATGGTGCGAGGTAATGTGACCGCCACCAAAGACAGGCTGGCTATTATTGATATTGCTATTTTGAGCCTTAATACCTTCGACTTCAATGCCCTTACCTTCGATGATTAGCCCATCTTCCGTCACCGTACAATCAATACCCAGTGTTTGTAATCCTTCTGCCATGACTGCAATACGATCAGACTCTTTTACGCGCAGCTCTTTGGCACCAGTCAACACCGTACGACCTTGCGCACAGCTGGCAGCAATAAACAATACTGGAAATTCGTCAATCGCTAATGGTACTAAATGCTCTGGGATTTCAATACCTTTTAGGTTTGAGCTACGAATAGTGATATCTGCGACTGGTTCGCCGCCGACATGTGTCTCATTACTTAGGCTAATATCTGCTTGCATTAATTTCAAGATATCGATAATGCCCGTGCGTGTCGGATTAATACCTACTTGCGTCAAGGTCAGCTCGCTATTTTGGCTGATCGCAGCAGCGACCATAAAAAATGCCGCAGACGAGATGTCAGCAGGGACAGCGATATCACCACCTGTGAGTTGCCCGCCACCGGTTACACTGATACGGTTGCCATCGACCGTTACTGGATAACCAAAAGCTGAAAGCATACGCTCGGTATGGTCACGACTGACTTCCGGTTGGGTAACGGTTGTGGTGCCTTCTGCCCAAAGTCCAGCCAGCAACAAGCAGGATTTAATCTGCGCAGAAGCCACAGGCATCTCATAATCGATGCCTTGTAATGGCTTACCGACAGTCGCTCGACCAGTGATACTAAGTGGCGCCGTACCACTATGACCCGTGCTTTGAATGACTGCGCCCATCTCGCGTAAAGGTGCGGCCACACGCTCCATTGGGCGCTTGTTCAGGCTGGTATCACCTGTCAACACGCTGTCAAATGATTGCGCCGCTAAGATACCAGCCAGCAGGCGCATGCTAGTACCTGAGTTGCCCATATACAATGGTGTTTTACTCGGTTTCAGACCGTTCATACCCACGCCATGAATGGTCAATTTGCCGTTATCAGGCCCTTCAATGGTCACGCCCATATCACGGAATGCTTGCAAGGTGGCAAGCGCATCTTCCCCTTCCAAAAATCCAGTGACATTGGTCACGCCTGTCGCAAGGCTGCCCAGCATAATGCTGCGATGCGAGATAGACTTGTCACCAGGAATGGCAATAGTGCCCAATACAGTATTGCTAGGAGTAATATTATAAGAAGCTGACATGGCAGAAGTATCCGTATAAGGAGTGCTGGCTAACATATGGCCAAAATGTCGCCGTGCGGCTTGCGCTCGGCCCAAAAGTCCCATCAGGGCGGTTGAATCTTTATCGATGATAAGCTGACGCATGGTCTGTAGGTAAACGCCATACTCATCAAGGGCGCTAACAATCGCGCTTTCGTTGGCAAAAAATATATCGTGCCACATTTTAGGATCACTGGCAGCGATGCGGCTAAAGTCGCGGAAGCCGCCTGCCGCATAACGAAACATATCTAAATTGTCATCATGGCTCGCCAATTGCTCAACCAAATTAAAGGCAAGCAGATGTGGCAGATGACTGGTGTGCGCCAATATGCGATCATGGTGTTCCGCATCCATTGACATAACGTTTGCACCCACCGCTTCCCATAACTGCCGCAGCTTGGTAATCGCTACATTGCTTGTAGTAGGTAGCTCACAAATAATGACACTATGATTAACAAACAATGTCGCGCGTCTGGCATGATATCCTGAATTCTCAGCACCCGCAATTGGATGCGCTGGAACAAGACCTATAGGCAATGAGCCAAAGACGGCTTTGGCAGCGTCAATGATATTGACCTTGGTGCTACAAACATCCGTCAGGATGCAATCAGTGGCAAGCTGTCCATTATCCATCGCTGCTTTGATATCAATAAATACGGCTTGCACCGCTTGTACTGGTACGGCGATAACAATCAAATCACTACAAAACACTACTTCACTTAAGACAGCACTACCAGCGTCTAATAAGCCGTGCTGAATGGCTTCGTCGATGCTTGGTGTATGTCTATCAACCGCCACCAAGCGCTCACTCAAACCATTGTCTTTAATGGCTTGGGCAAGGCTCGCACCGATAAGCCCTAGACCAATCACACAAATCTGTTTAAATAACGGCGGCTGAGTATTCATAGACTGCATTTTATTGTTTTGATTGCTTATGTTTTGGTTGATTATATTGTTTTGCTGGCGACTCACGGCTTTTCTCGTTAAACAAACTAGCATCAGAATGACTAAAACAAGCCGACGCTAGTATCATAAAAATGATTAATAAATTATTTACTTATCCAAAACGACCTAACATACTTCTTATCAATTATCAGTCAAGATTGAGCGCAGTGTATCAATCAGGCGCATATTTTCTTCTGCTATCCCTACTGTGATACGCAGCCAATGAGGTAAGCCATAGCTCTCTAATGGACGGACGATAACACCCTGCTCTAGCAATGCTTGATGAATAGAAGCAGCGGTGATGTCTTCCATCTCAACGGCTATTTCTACCATAATAAAGTTGGCATGCGACTTAATGAAACCCAACCCTAACGCATCAAACTGCTTTTCTAACCAGCGCATTTGCTCATCATTCATCAAACGAGTTTTTTCAATAAAGCCTGAGTCAGCAAGTGCTGCAGCAGCCGCAGCTAAAGCCACTCTACTCACGTTAAATGGTTGACGGATTCGGTTGAGTAAGTCCGCGACAGCCACTGAGCTAAGCGCATAACCGACACGTAAACCTGCCAGTCCATAAGCTTTGGAAAAAGTGCGCACGATGACGACATTATCAAATTCATCTAACAACGCCCTATTATTACTTTCAGGGCTATATTCGATATACGCTTCATCTAATACCACCAATACCGAGCTTGGTATACTAGCCATAAATGCTCGTAACTCTTGAGGTTCAAGCTGCGTGCCAGTTGGATTATTAGGATTGGCGATAAAGACTATTTTAGTATTGGGGTTGTCTTGAACCGCTTGACTCATTGCTTTTAAGTCATGCCCAAAGCGATGGGCAGGCACTTCTATACCTGTCGCCCCTTGTATTTTAGCCAACATCGGATAAACGATAAAGGCATATTGACTGTAAACGATAGCATCGTCAGCACCAGCAAAACTACGCGCTAAAATATCAAGCAAATCGTCAGAGCCATTACCCAAAGTAATCTGCTCCACACTGACATCATTGAAGTCAGCCAGCGCTTGTTTTAGATAGTAACCGTTGCCATCAGGATAACGTGCCAACTGACCCAATTGCTCAGTAATCGCTAGCGTGACGTGCGGTGAGCAGCCTCTTGGGTTTTCATTACTGGCAAGTTTTACCACATCTGAGACGCCATACTCACGCGTCAAATCTTCAATCGGCTTGCCCGTTTGATAAGGCACCAGCTCTAAAATACTATCGTAGGCAGGTACAAGCGGTGATAAATTTGACTCTACTGAATGAGATGACGGCATGATTTATCCTTAGATATGATTTTGGCAAGTGATGTGACCCATTCGGCGTTATATCGTTGGTTCAATTTCAGAGCGAGTCAAGGGTAACCAAGGCAACCGAGTGCAGATGATTATGTGATACTTCACGCAAGGTAAACGCCATGACTCTTTTACAATAGAGGGACTATAGCACTGCTTTTGGATAAGAACCTAGAACGCGCACATCTTTTACCAACGGACGGATATCAGCGATAGCAGCGCTGACGTTTGGCTCGTCAATATGACCATTCATGTCGATGAAAAACACGTATGCCCACTTATTCGGACGCTCAGGACGGGTTTCGATACTGGTCATCGACACGCCATGATAAGACAAAGGCTTCAAAATCTCGATCAATGCGCCCGCTTTGTCATGTGCTGATACGACGATAGACGTTTTATCCTGACCTGATGGCGCAATCGCTTCGTGACCGATGATAAGGAATCGCGTGGTATTGCTCGGATTGTCTTCGATATTTGAATATAGCTTATGCAAGCCATATTCAGCAGCTGCCACATCACCGGCGATTGCTGCTGAATGCCATTCATTTTTCAAGCGGCGGGCAGCTTCGCCGTTGCTCGATACCGCCACGCGCTCGACATTAGGATAATTGACATCGAGCCAATGACGACACTGCGCCAATGACTGCTGATGCGAGTAAATACGGCTTAAACCATCAAGTTTGGTATGTTCAGCGACCAAGAAATTCTGATGAATCGGCAGCTCAACTTCTCCGATTATCTTTAAGGTAGAAGAAAGAAAACCATCTAACGTATGATTGACCACACCCTCAGACGAGTTTTCGACTGGCACCACACCATACATCGCTGTGCCTGCTTCAACTTCACGAAATACATCAGTGATGGTGGTCATTGGTACGGTATCAGCGGCTTTACCGAAATGCTTGAGCGCAGCAGCATGAGTAAAAGTACCTACTGGTCCCAAGAAAGCAATGCGCTGCGGTGCCTCTAAGTCAAGACAGACCGACATGATTTCACGGAACAACCGCGCCATTTTGTCATCAGCGATCGGACCTGTGTTGCGTTCCATCACCGCTTTTAGCACTTGCGCTTCACGCTCAGGGCGATAAAAAATAGGATTGCTATTGTCGGCAGTTGGGTTATTGACAATGTGCTGTTTTTTTACTGCGGCCACTTGCTGAGCCAACTTGGCACGGTTATTAATCAATGTCTGGATTTCGCAGTCTACTGTATCAATACTTTGGCGAATATCGTCCAAAAATGCTTTTTCAGTTGCAGTATCGTTAGCCCCTGCGATGGCTTGATTTAGCTTATCCATGTTTTGCTCTGATGACTGCTCACTCATTACCGCCTATCCTTTTTCTAAAATTATTACTGAGTTTTTTACTATTAGGTACTGCTTTTTAACTTTGAAGGCTTTAAATATTGCTAATTATCGACAACCAATCATCTCATTACTGAATCAGCACTCAATGACGGTCAGAGGTGTCAAGCATACTAGCAATGATATTCGATAGAAATCACACTAAATAGCAAGCAGTCTCTCAAAAATACCCTGCACGGCGAGCGCTATCGTCTACTATTGCCGTATGTTAGTCACACACACCAGCATGCAAATGTAGCAGCCAGATCGCTGACCCGCTCTACTATAACAAAAACTATCGACAGTGCCCATGTGTAAATGCGCGTAAATTCGTCAATATTCGCAAACAGAGGCAATATGGCAGCGATGTACGGCAAAACTATGGGGGAACATCCACTCAAAACTATGTTACAGTCTAAAACTGATAGCAAATAGCACTATAAAGTAGAAAATCACCACGTAACTGAATACAATCTGTTTTTGATCAAAAAGGATATATGATGAGCGCATTACAACAGCTTCGTACCATGACCACCATTGTCGCTGATACTGGTGACCTTGCCGCCATTGCGCGCTTAAAACCTATCGATGCGACCACCAATCCAAGCCTCATTACCAAAGCACTCCTCCATCCTGACAACCAAGGCATGCTGTCAGAAACCATGAGTCGTCATAATGGCAATATAGATGCAGTGATTGACGCGCTGACCATTCAGGTTGGCTGTGATATTTTAGAGCTTATCCAAGGCCGCGTCTCTACCGAAGTGGATGCTCGTTTGTCTTATGACACTCAGGCGACGATTGATAAAGCCTTAGCATTTATGGAAGCTTACCAAAAAGCAGGGGTTAACTCAGAGCGTGTATTAATTAAGATGGCCGCGACATGGCAAGGTATTGAGGCAGCACGCTATCTTGAAACTCAAAATATTCACTGCAATTTAACGTTGTTATTTGGACAGCATCAGGCAATTGCCTGTGCCGATGCAGGTGTGACATTGATATCGCCTTTCGTTGGTCGTATTTTAGACTGGCAAAAACGCCAACAAAATCGTCAAAACGTGCCCGCTTCTGATGATATGGGCGTGCAGTCTGTAAAGCGCATTTATCAATACTACAAGCAGCATAACTATAATACGCAAGTGATGGGCGCAAGCTTTCGCTCGACTGAACAGATATTAGCGCTAGCAGGGTGTGATCTATTGACCATCGCGCCTGACCTTATCGACGCGCTGGCAGCGATGGATACTGAGGTGGTACAGCAACTGTCACCTAGCATGTCATTAGATGTAGCCGACATGAAACGCGTGAGTCTAACGCGAGAGGAATATAGTAGCGCCTATCAACAAGACACGGTTACACAAGATTTATTACCAAAAGGTATCGATGGCTTTATTGGTGCTCGTGATGAGCTTGCTCAGATTTTAGCAGCGATGCGTCATTGATATGAGCGTCGAGTGTTATAAACGGTGATGAGTATGATCAACACTTTACAAACCTCAGTCGCAGGTTATAAAAGAAATTTGCCTGCTAATAGTAAGTTGGCTATCATGGCTCACTTCTCACAACAAGAAGCAAGGCTTGATTATGAAACGGCTATCAGTGTTATTAGTGGGTGGTGTTCTAGCAGTCAGCACGCATGCAGTGAACTGGTCAAAAATATCAGAAAGTCCTACTGGATCAATTTTTAGCTTAGACTTAGACTCTATTGAAAGCTCCGACATCAATATCATAGACGAAAAAAATGTCGAAAACATCACCGTATCTATTCGTAGAACGTACCCTGCACAAAAAGATGAAACAAAAGTAGATAAGGAAGGTAAAGAAAAAGCGATTCATCATAGCGATCAGCAATTGCTCATCTCTTGCAAAGACGCCAGTTACTATAGACGCGCTTACGTTAACTATGATGCCAATAATAAGGTATTAGAATCTTGGCAATCAGAAAAACCCATCTTAACCACCAAAGATTTTAAGATAACCAAGCCAAAAACGATTAGTCGTATGCTAATAGAACAGGCGTGTAAAACTTACCTTACCAGCAAGACAAGTAACGTACGTTAAGACAAAGCAAATACAGGCAATTAAAAAAGCGCGCTAAATTCATTCAGCGCGCTTTTTTAATTGCCTTATTTCACGCTATTCACTAAGCGTTGCCAGTTTTAAGCCTTTAAAACCGTATAGACAGGCACTGGAAATTCGCCATGCAAATCAACCAAATCTAGCAATACTAACGCCCCCACTAAAGTATGGTCTGCCGATTTACACAGCTCATAAGCGGTGGTTAAAGTGCCGCCTGTGGCTAAAATATCATCGACCAATAGCACGCGCTCAGGCGGTAGATTGTTTTGCATCTCAAGCGTGTCTTTACCATATTCTAGAGCATACGCTTTATTGGCAACGGGCGGTGGCAGCTTACCGGGTTTACGTAGCAAAATCATCCCTTTGCCCAATCGACCTGCAAGCAAACTTGCAAAGACAAAACCACGCGCCTCGACTGCACCCAGACAATCTACCTCGTCCATCACGCCTTCAGGCAGTGCAGCGAGCAATGCATCTATCACCTCATTAATATGACTGCGCAGTAACGGCGTAATATCATAAAAATCAATGCCGACTTTCGGGAAGTCTGGTACTGTGCGAATCACTTGCCAAAAGGGATGATCCGTATTGAGCTTATTAGACGACTCATTTTCGACATTTTTAGATGTAGCGGCAGCATTAATGCTCATGGTAACCCTTAGCTTATATGACTTAGATAATGTAATTTAGATAATAATATATCAACGATAAATGATGGCGAATACTGTGAATTTAGCGGCGCTTATTATAACATAATTGATAGAAATATCGCAGTTGCGCACGTAAGCGTACAGGTGCTTACTGACAGACAGAAGACCTAAACCCCTTGATAAAAACCAATCAATCTCAATATACAAGTGTAAACTTAACGACGAAAATCACGGTTATATGCTAAACTATGTGCGCTTTTACAGTCTCATCTAACGGCTATGATTGTAAATATGAACGTCAAAAACACCCTGTAACACGGATTATAAACACTGATAATGCTCGATAGGACTATTTATGAAACGTTATGAATGTATCGTCTGCGGCTGGATATATGATGAAGCACTCGGCTGTCCCGAAGAAGGGATTGCCCCAGGCACCAAATGGGATGACATCCCTGATGATTGGACCTGCCCAGAGTGCGGTGTGGGCAAGCTTGATTTTGAGATGCTTGAGCTGTAATAGACGACCCTCTAATTAGGACACTTCATGACAACATCGAATGACATCAAACCATCGGCAACCCTACCAGAAGACTTAGGTGGCTACCCTACTCCTGAGTGGCAAAAGTTTGGCGCGCACCAATGGCGAGACTCTGACCTTAGCAAGCATCTGTATCAATCAATGATTGATATCGGCGATGGCATTGAGCTGTGTGTTGAGGCAGGTGGCAATCCTAATAATCCACCACTGCTCATGATTATGGGACTTGGCTCACAGATGATATTTTGGCCAGATAATTTTATCAAGCGCCTTATTGATGCCGGGTTTTTTGTCATTCGTTTTGATAATCGTGATATTGGTCTGTCTTCTAAAGTGCAGATTGATGGACTACCGCGTATCAGTCAGCTAAAAATGATGATGCGCCTGCAAACCGGGTTGTCCAATAAAGGTACGCAAGTTGCTTATAATTTAACGGATATGGCAGAAGATACCGCTCGTTTGATTAAAGCATTGCAGTTGGGCAAAACCCATCTGATTGGCGCTTCGATGGGCGGCATGATTGCGCAAATCGTAGCGGCACGTTATCCAAGTCTAGTGCAGCGTATGGCGTTGATGTTTACCACGACCAACCGTGCATTTTTAAAACCACCAAAACCTAAGCAGCTATATACCCTGATCAACCGCCCTGAAAGTCATTCTGAGCGCGATATCGTGCGTCATAGTGTGTGGTTTATGAAGACAGTCGGTACGCCTGGGCATGTCAACGTACGTATGGTGCGTGAAATTGCCAAATTGCGTTATCAGCGCAACTTTCATCCGCTCGGCACGGTACAACAGCTCAATGCTATCTTGGCGTCAGGCTCTATTAGCCGGTTTAGCAAGCAAGTCAAAGCACCGACTATCGTACTGCATGGTAGCGCAGATGGACTACTGCCCGCCTCACAAGGTCGCGTGGTTGCCAAGACCATTCCGAATGCCAAGTTTCATTTAATCGAAGGCATGGCGCATGATATTCCTGAATACTATCAACCTTATATGGTTGATTTAATCAGCAATCATTTATTAGACGAATAGTTTTAGTTGTCACACAATCCATAAAAAAGAGCGTAAATCCTACTATTGATTCATAGGGTTTAAGCTCTTTTTTATGCTGGTATTTTACCTAGATCATGTAAGTCTTTAGATTTGGACGCGCCGCTTAATCACAGCCTACTCCTGTGCCCTCCTTATCGATACACATTTTATTGCCGTTTTTTAGATTACCAATCCACGCTTTACCACCAGTAAAGGTAAAGGCGGGTTTGCCTTGATAAAGATCACCAGCCGACACACCGCTATTGGCAAAGCGAAAAGGAATCACCAACTCGCCACCAAGATTAACAAAGCCCCAGTTTTCATCGATACGTACGCCCGCCAAGCTTTCGGCAAAGGGACGCACCTCGTCAAAAGAATAGGTAATCATGGTCACATTATTATCATCGATAAACCCCCATTTGCCATCTTGCTGACGCGGTTGTAGCATCGTAAAGCGATTGGGAAGTGTCTGGTTGGATGAGGATGCATTGCCATTAGCGCTGGCAGGTGCTCGTGGCGTCGTGGATTGCTCGTTGTTATTACCACTTGGGTCACTGGTCGTTTTGCCGTTTTCATCAATCCAACTGATCGCTTGATTTTTACGTACACGGGCGATACCATTTTGGTAATCATCAATATCACTAATCGCGGACGAAAACGGCACGATGGTTTTATTACTAGTAGTAATGACCCCATATTTACCATCCTGCTTTACCACGATACGCCCATTAGAGACGGGACGCGCCCAACCCTGTCCTTCTTTAAGCACATCATACATCGCAGGCACTACTTCACGACCTTGCATATTAAGATAACCGACATGACCATTGCGCAGTACAGGCAGTAAACCTGCCGATATCTTACTGGCATCGACTTTTTGATAACGTGATAAATCAACGACGCTTTTGCCCTTACTATTAATCAGAGCAACTGGCGCGCCGAAATCTTTTGTTGCCAAAAAATAGCCGCTATTTGCCGTACAAGCCACGTTTTTATAATAACTTTTTGGAATTTTGCAACTGGCCGCTTGTACGTTTGGCGCCATAAATAGCGTAATAGCAAAGATGGCGATAGCAAAACCAGATATCAATGGTCGTTGTTGTAGGGATAATGAACGTCGCAACATAGATGAACCTAGGCTAATGGGATTTAAGTACTTGAGGTAAAGACTAATAAGAAACTATCCTGTTTTATTGTGCCACTACAGTGATTATAAACCACTAGATTAGCAAATAGTGATATCCACGCCAACATCGTTCCTGTAAGGATGTCTCCACCATATATTCGTATTGTTATAGAGATTTTCTTATATGAGTGAAGCTTAAGGTCATCATTGATTTTATACCTAGCATATACAGAGATAAAACCTGATACAGCAATAATAAATCAAACAATAAGCATAAATGATGGTTTGACCATTTCATTTTAGCGTCAAAACCTAGACAATACGGCTTGTATTAGCGTCAGTATTCATTGGCGTCATCGTTGATACAGTAAGATAAAAT
>NZ_JBQSXK010000036.1:0-13107 GCF_052378115.1 Psychrobacter sp. AOP30-A2-5
CTATTCCCAAACCATCTAAAGCCCCACTCTAAACCCCTAAACCTAGTACCGTAATCTCAAATAGCAAAAACCCTGCCATGGCGAGGTCTCATTATTTTATCGAGTATAACTGGTGATAACTGCACCAGCGTTAGTAGTTTGGCACTAATTGACTACTATTATTTAGCTGATTTTTTATAGTAATCAACCATCATCGTACCTAGCGTACCGTTGTCATCGATAGTGACGATTCTAACTGTACCTGACTGAGACGCAGTACTAGACTGCACTTGTCCAGCACTACCTAAGACGATTTGGTTGTTTTTAGCCGCCATTGCTCCGTTACCGATAGCGATGCTATTCATGCCGCCAGCCATAGATTTATTGCCTAGCGCTACCGAGTTTGCACCTTGTGCGGCTGCCGCTTCACCAACTGCGGTAGAGCGTACACCACTAGCATCGGCTATATGACCAAAGGCTTGCGCGCGTTCGGCAGTGGCTTTTGATTGCCAACCGATAGACGTTGAGCCTAAACCTGCGGCATTGGCTTCCCCGCCAACAGCCGTTGCTGAATTCATGCCCGCATTGGCTTTGTTGCCGACAGCGACCGTGTCATTACTGCCGCCAGCCATCGCGGCTTCACCAACAGCCGTAGCGCGTACACCACTCGCGTTGGCTAGATGACCAAACGCTTGCGCGCGTTCAGCGGTAGCTTTTGATTGCCAGCCGATAGAGGTTGAGCCTAAACCTGCAGCGTTGGCTTGACCGCCGACAGCGGTTGCTGAGTTCAGACCTGCATTGGCCATATTACCGATAGCAACCGTGTCGTTAGTGCCGCTAGACATAGCACTATTGCCTAAAGTAATAGCAGTACTGTTCGTAGTGGTTTGGGTATTTGAAACTTGAGAGTCAGCACCTGTTGCCATAGCAGTGCATGCAGAAGTTGCGGCAATGGCGAGAGTAAGGGAACTGATTTTGAGTGCTAATTTTGATAGGGAATCCATTTTCATCATGCTAAGTCCTTTTAGACAAGCCATCTTGGCTTAGTAGGGGGTTTGGGTAAAAGCTGATAGATCACAATCCTTGCAATATGAACATACTCTGGCCTAAATAACTTGATCATATGTAGAGTCCACAACATTAATGTAACACTAATTTTTAACCATTATTCAAATAATGATAGCATTATATTTTCAAAGGTCATTTAAGCCGACGAATGAACAGTTATAATATAAAACTACCGTAAAGGAGAGCATTGGTGCTGTACAACTTTGATGAAATAATAGACAGACGTGATACGGGGTCGTTTAAATGGCATTATACCGATGACACCATTCCGCTGTGGGTCGCGGATATGGACTTTAAGACTGCCCAGCCTATTTTAGCGGCGATTGAGCAAGTAACGCAGCATGGCATATTGGGTTACACCGTGCCGACCGAGCCGTTGTATCAAGCGATTATCGACTGGCATGGCAGTCGTTATGACTTGTGGCTGGAGCAGCAGGATATCCTGTTTTCTCCGGGTGTCGTGCCAAGTTTGGTGCTGATGATGAAAGTATTTACCGAGGCAGGGGATGCGGTACTCATCAATGATCCTATCTATACGCCTTTTATGAGCAAGGTTTTGGACAATAATCGTAAGCTTGTGACTTCTGCATTAAAAGAGGTTGAAGGTAAGTATCATCTGGATTTAGCTGATATCGAAGCCAAAATTATCAAGCATAAAGTTAAGCTATATTTATTCTGCAATCCGCATAATCCGGGCGGACGTGTATGGACAGCGGATGAACTTGAAGCGCTGCTTTCGATTTGTAAAAAGCACGATGTGGCAATTGTGAGTGATGAGATTCATCAAGATTTAACCTTGAGTGGGCAGACATTTACGCCTTTTTTAACCCTAGCAACAGGCTATGAGCACAAGGTGGTGAGCCTAACCTCGATGACCAAAACCTTTAATATTGCCGGTATCAAAGGCTCTATGATCTTTGCTAAAGACAGCGCATTAATGAGTAAAATTAACCAGCAGCAACGTTTAAGTGACGAGCATGAGCTGAATTTATTTGCTTATACGGCAATGCGCAGGGCTTATGAAGAGGGTAGTGAGTGGTTGGCGCAGGCGCTGACTTATATCGAAGCCAATATTGACTTAACGCTACAGTTTTTAGAAGAGCATCTGCCTAAAATTAAGGTGATGCGTCCAGAAGCTTCGTATTTGATATGGCTTGACTGCTCGGCATATGCGCAAGATGATCAAACGCTTTATGACGCGCTTAGAGATGCTAAGGTTGAGCTGAGCGCAGGGATTAAATATGGTGATGAAGGACATCTGAAAATGCGCCTTAATGTGGCGTGTCCTAAAGCGCTGCTGTTAGAGGGCTTAAATCGTATGCATACTGCATTAAATAGCAATGATTTCAAACAGTAATATCATTTAGCAGGATACCCCGTAATATCGTGAATACTTTGGTATAAAGGTTTTAAGCGCTCATACATTTTAAGATAGACCTCATTGTATAAGCGCTTGTAGAGCTGGACATTGGCGTCAATAGGCACAAATTTATCGCCCAAATGCACCATCGCCTTAGTGGCGGTTAAATGGTCGGAATAAACGCCGAGCCCAACCGCACAGTTGATGGCAGCACCTAAGCCTGAGGCTTCATAAGTATAGGGGCGGTATGCAGGCATACCAAAGATATCAGCCGTAAGCTGCATGGCCGAGTCACTTTGGGAGCCGCCACCAGAGACGCGCAAGTGTTTGATGGTTTTTCCAGTGCGCTTTTCAATGGTATCAAAACCAAGCTTTAGCTCATAAGCCAGCCCTTCCAAAATAGCTCGATAAACATGCGCTCGCGTGTGTACATCACCAAATCCAATGAGCGCGCCTTTGCCCTCAAGTCCCGGATGACGAACACCGGGTGACCAGTATGGCTGCATCATTAGCCCCATACAGCCCGCTGGAATGTCTTTTACCGCTTGATCGAGGAGTTTTTCGGTATCGATGCCTTGCGTCTTTGCTAGGTGCTCTTCATATTGGGCAAACTGCTCCTTAAACCAACTGACCATCCAAAAGCCGCGATAAATCATGTACTCATGATTGTAGTAATTTGGCGCGGCGGCGGTATAGGCGGGCATGTGCTTAAGGATTTCGACATAATTTGTCGATGTGGTATTAATCGTCGCAGTAGTACCAAAACTTAAACAGGCAGTGTCTGCTGCGAGACCCGCTGCGCCTAACGCTTCGCAGGCTTTGTCACTAGCAGCAGCAATCATCGGCGTGCCTTCTAAAATACCAGTAGCTTTAGCAGCTATTGCGCTGATGTGACCTAGCGATTGACCAGGAGGGACGATTTTGGGCATTTGCTCTAGTCGGCAATTAAATAGTCGCCATTTGAGGTTATTTGGCTTCAACCAAGCTTGCGCTTTGTAATCGTAAGGCAAATAGCCTAGAGCATGACCGCTAGAGTCTATCAATTGATCGGTGAGTTGGTAGGTTAAATAAGCAGAGAGATTGACGTAATGTGCCGTTTTTGCCCATATCTCTGGCTCATGATGAGCAAGCCAGTTACAGCGAGCTTTTTGCTGAGCTTCATTGACCAGCTCGCCTATACCGATGACTTTGGTGAGTGGATTGAGCAAGCCTATGTCATTGGTTTCGCCGCGACGCAAATCCATCCACACAATAGCTGCGCGTAACGGTTTTTTATCCTTGTCCAAACATATCATCGTATAGCGCTGGGTGGCGAGACTGACGCCGGCAATTTGCGCTGGCGTGATATCGCAGGTTTGCCACAATTGCTGGCAAGCCTCGCCTAGTTTTTGCCAATAATAATCGGCGTGTTGCTCAGCAAAATTGGGCTGCGTTGAAAAATACGGCTCGATAGGGACGCGGGCTTTGGCAATCTCGGTGCCAAATTGGTCAAAGATAAGTGCCCTGACGCTTTGGGTGCCATTGTCTATGGCTAAGAAGTAAATAGGAGTATCAAGGTTCAGGGTCACAGTCATCCTTAACTATGTAGTGATAAGCAATAATAAAAATAAGCTTTAAGCCGCAGGCAGATGATAATAGCGTTGCCATAATTGTGTATAACGGTCAACTTCTCGCTGCCATTCTCGCTTATCCCAGCCCAGCTCTTGCTGGCATATTTGTTTGAGCCTATCGCTAATCAATGGCGTCATTGCGCCATGTGGCAGTATCAATCCTAGGCGCGTGCGTCGCAGTAACAAATCGTCCAAGTGAATGACTTGCTCATAATGGGCGGCAAAGCGAATCTCTGCCCAAATGGTGTTGCTGTCAGTCACATAAGCCAAATCATCATCATGTGCTAACTCTAATAAGGCATCAAGCTGTAGACCGTAAAATCCTTGTAAGCGCTGTTGTAGGGGTTTTGGTAAGGTGGTAAATTTAGGATTGGTTGGCGGTTGATTACTAAAGACTTGGCTGCTATATGACACATTATCTTGAGTAGCCGACTCATCAAGTGCGAGCACCTTTTTACAAACCTTTAATACATCAAGCGCAATTAAGCGAAAGGTGGTTAGCTTGCCACCACTGACGGTCACTAAATTATTATCCAACCAGACGCTATGGTCGCGTTTTTCTTTACTTGGACTGACGCGCTTACCATCCCCACCATCAGAAATCAGCGGTCGCACGCCTGCCCAAGTACTGATGACATCTTCTCGGCTTAGGTTGGCATCATCAAAGAGATTATTGGTCGCCGCCAATAGATAATCCACCTCTTCATTAGTGATACCGACTTCATTATCATCCAAGAGTGGGTGATCCAAATCGGTGGTGCCAAGGACGGTACGGTTCTCCCAAGGGAAAACAAACACCGCTCTTTTATCAACAGGATGCAAAAAGGTATAGGCTTGATTGAGCGGTAAGCGCTCTTGACTGACCACTAAATGACTACCACGTGACGGGCGAATTTGCTTGTGAAAGCTTTGCTCAGTTTGTTTGCTAGCTTGCATTCTTAGAGTATCCGCCCAAGCACCCGTAGCACTAACTACCACTTTGGCATGAATATCGTAAGTATGATTGCTATCTTCAGCAGAAGTATCTAATAGAGTAGCGCCAACTACCAAGCCTTGCTCATTAGTAATCAATGATTCGGCTTTAAGGTAGTTAATCGCCTGCGCACCATCATGGATGGCTTCATCAAGTACGCGCATCACAAGGCGTGAGTCATCGGTCACTGCATCACTAAACTGACTGGCGCCCAAAAATTTTTCTTGCTTGATGTGCGGATTAAGCTGTAAAAAAGCGTCTTTTTTAAAGTATTTAGAGTAGCGCTTGCCCGCGAGCCCATCGTAGACACGTAGCAAGGTATTGAATATCCATGGCGGTGGAAACTTGCCTTTATAATGCGGCATGACGTAATGCATCTCGTTGACGAGACCACTCGCTTCGCTGAGCATGCGCTCGCGCTCACGGACACTCAGCAAGGTGGTCTTATAATCACCTGAGGCAATATAGCGCAGCCCGCCATGTACCATTTTACTAGAGCGGCTGGACGTGCCCCACGCAAAGTCTTTTTGCTCAATGAGTAACACCGCTAAGCCGCGCCTTGCTGCCTCGCGAGCAATCCCAGCACCAGTAATACCGCCACCGATGATGAGCATATCCCAAGGTTCCTCTTGAGACGAGCGCCGAGATAAAGGCGCTAATGCTTGCTGGCGTTGCTGATGTTGATTGGCTTGGTTCATAAACGACTCATCTCAAATGATACTCAAATTAATCAGCGACTTAACCTGTTTAAGCCAACTAGTGACGCTAAGACGACCTTTTACTCTTTAATTAAAACACCTGGATTCATACGCTGCTCAGGGTCGAAGCTTTTGAGCATATCGCGGGTCACCTGAATACCTAACGCACCTTTTTCAGCTGCAAGGTATGGGGCATGGTCACGGCCGACGCCATGCTGATGCGATATCGTCGCTGTGCCATTGGCCAAACTTGAACTGGCGGCATGTTTGATTTTTTGCCAGCGGCTTAACGTGCTGGCGTGATCTTTTGCGGCTCTAAAGAAGTAGGTAGTATAAAGGCTAGCACCTTGCTTATAGACGTGCGAGATATGGGTAAAGGCCATGACGTTTTCACCTTCATCTGCCAAGGAAGTCTGAACGGCTTGTTGCATCTGCTGCATTTGCTCGTCGATATGATTCCAGTTGGTGGCAGTCTCAAAGGTATCGACCATGATGCCTTTTTCCCACAAGGTGCCGCGCAAATAAGGGAACTTAAAGCGCCCATGTGCCCAGATAGTACCCATCAGGTTGGCCAGTTTGCCACTCACGCCGCCATGCTGTTTTAACAACTTTTTAAACTGCGTCAGTGCCAGCTTGTTCTGTGCTTTATCACCTGTAACGCCATAAGTGAGCATGACTTTTTTTGAGCTGAGACCGCGCGCTTTTAGATAAGTGCTAATGGCCATAAACTGGCTGGGCGTCGTACCCAAATGTAGATGCGCGTCAGTCTCGACCGCATTACTTAGGCGTAGCATTGATAATTGAATATTTTTTTGAACCGCTTGTCTAAGCACTTCTTTACCCGCTGCCCAGTTCGGTAAAAAAGCAACTTTAAATAGCTCTTCTTCGGGTTGTGGTTGTACCCGCATTTTGACTGTCGTAAAAATACCAGCGCGGCCTTCGGTGCCCATCATCATCTCACGCAGATCAGGTCCTGCCGCTGACGCTGGGAAATCAGCTATATTCAATATCCCTTGCGGTGTCACCAACGTACCACCGGCAAACATCTGCTCGATGCGCCCGTAGCCCAATGACTGCTGACCACTAGAGCGCGCGGCAATCCAGCCGCCCAGTGTCGATAGCTCCCAAGACTGAGGATAATGTCCCAAGCGGTAGCCGTGTGCGTCCAGTTGTGCTTCGACTGCTGGCCCTTGTGTACCTGCGCCAAAAGTAGCAATTTGGCTATCATTGTCTAAATCAATGAGTTGATCCATCTTGCTCATAGCGATGGTCAATACGGGGAGTGAACCTTTTTGCGGATTGATATGACCCGCGACTGAGGTGCCGCCACCAAAAGGAATGACGATAAGGTCGTGCTCGCTCGCTAGCTTTAATAAGGATTCGACATCAGCGGTCGATTCAGGAAAAGCGACTCCATCAGGAAAGACTTCAAAGTCGCCACCATGCATGGCTATCCAGTCTGGAAAGCTTTGACCACGGGCGTGTCTAAGTCTCACTTCGTTGTCGACAGATACAGTATCAAGCTCAGTCATAGCAACAGGCAAGCGCGATTTGGGGACGGTTTTAAGTACTTGCTGTAAGCTCACTGATGATAGTTTTTTGGTTTTACCAATATGCGATTTGATCAGTTTCGCCCCATGCGCTGAGACTTTTTTATTAATATTGATATTGCCCCAGCCATTCCAGCGCGTTTGCTCGATTGGGGTATTTACCGCATGACCCTTTGAGGCAGCATCTATACTGGCGTTATTGGTATTTTGGTTATCAGAATTGACTGAAATAGCTTTAGACGGGTCAGATTTAGGGCGTTTTCGGATAAGGGCTTTGATTTTGCTCATAGAGACATACCTGTCAATTTATTATGATTATCTGTGACTATAATAAGTAACTGTTTTCTGTACATTAGTCAACAACGATTGGTGTGCTGTTCCGACTTGCTAATTCTTTATTCCCCACCAAAACCATCAGTCTATGCGCTAAGTAGTGCCAAATAACACCAATAAACCCTGATATATAAAAGTACCAATGCGGTGAGACTAAGCTTGCGAAGATTTCAGATGAAGTCCATGTGTTGCCGAATAATATGCGGTAATCATAGGCGACACTGATACCAGCTTCTCTGTAGTATGCTATGTAAAAAAGCATAATGGCTGCTTTGTAATAACACTTGTTTGTAATAATGCTTGAACCAGAATTTATGCGCTACCTATATAAGTATTAGGTCAATTAATCGCATTTTTATTCTGTTGATTACTCTACAATGCCTTATCATCGCTACCTAGATGTAGAAAAATATAGAAGAAATGCATTCATTAATGAGATAAAGTAGAGGTTTATACTGATGAGCTATAGATTTATATGCCAGTTAGCAGATTAGCGTATTTTTATAACCAATAGACTGCTCAAACTTGTTAAAATAGCGCACCAATTTATTTATTGATGGACACTACGTTATGACAACTGCTGCCAACGTTCCTACTATTAAAGAAGATCGCATCTTAATTCTCGATTTTGGCTCACAGTACAGCCAGCTTATCGCCCGCCGTGTCCGTGATTCTGGGGTGTTTTGTGAGATGTTCCCTTATGATATCGACACTCAGCGCATTATCGATTTTGGCGCAAAAGGCGTTATCTTATCTGGCGGTCCTGAGAGCGTGCACGCAGATGACAGCCCACGCATCAATGATGCCGTATTTGATCTAGGCGTACCAGTATTGGGTATCTGCTATGGTATGCAAGCGATGGCAGAGCGCTTCGGTGGTAAAGTTCATGCCAGTGATATCCATGAATTTGGCGCAGCAACCATCAATATCGATGGCAAATCAACGCTGACTGATGGTATCGAAGACGCAGCGGGTAAGCTGAACGTATGGATGAGTCACGGCGATAAAGTGGTCGATGCCCCACAAGGTTTCGATATCGTTGCCAGCACGCCAAGCTGCCCGATTGCGATTATGGCTGATGATTCGCGCCATTATTATGGTTTGCAGTTCCATCCTGAAGTGACGCATACCGCACAAGGTTCTGCATTACTAGGACGTTTTGTCCATGAAATCTGTGGCTGTGCCGGTAGCTGGACGCCTGACAACATCATCGATATGCGTATCGCACAGCTGAAAAAGCAAATCGGTGATAAGCAAGTATTGCTCGGTTTATCTGGCGGTGTAGATAGTTCAGTCGTCGCAGCATTGTTGCATAAAGCGATTGGCGATCAGCTAACGTGTGTGTTTGTCGATACTGGTCTTTTGCGTCTGCACGAAGGCGACCAAGTGATGCAAATTTTTGCAGAAAACATGGGCGTAAAAGTGATTCGTGTTGATGCTGAAGAGTTGTTCTTAACCGCATTGGCTGGCGAGTCTGACCCTGAAGCCAAGCGCAAAATCATCGGTAAAACCTTTATCGATGTATTCGCTAATAGCGCCCGTGAAGTCAGTGAGCAAAGCGATGGTAAAGTCATCGAATTCTTAGCGCAAGGCACGATTTATCCAGACGTCATTGAATCAGCGAAGTCGCATCAAGGTAAAGCGCATGTGATTAAGAGCCATCACAACGTTGGTGGTTTGCCAGATGATTTGGCGTTTGAGTTGGTTGAGCCGTTGCGTGATTTGTTTAAAGATGAAGTCCGTAAATTGGGCATTACCCTTGGTTTACCAGCCAAAATGATTAACCGTCATCCGTTCCCAGGACCGGGTTTGGGCGTGCGTATCCTTGGTGAAGTCACCAAAGAATTTGCCGATATCTTGCGTGCTGCTGATGCTATCTTTATGGAAGAATTAGAGCGTTCAGGCTGGTATGAGAAGACCGCGCAAGCATTTGCGGTATTCCAACCGATTAAATCGGTCGGCGTGGTCGGTGATGGTCGCCGCTATGCGTGGGTAATTGCGCTACGTGCCGTTGAAACTGTAGACTTTATGACCGCGCGCTTTGCGCATCTGCCGTATGATTTGATTGAGACGGTATCGAATCGTATTATGAATGAAATCGCTGAAGTATCGCGCGTGACTTACGATGTGTCGAGCAAGCCACCAGCGACGATTGAGTGGGAATAAACCGTTTAAGTATTCTAAACGGTAACGGTGTTAACCTAGCTAGATGTACAAACACGTACTATCTGCGCTCGGTTGCCTTGTTACCATTTTAGACTACGTAAACTTATCTAAATAGCTTTTCAACTCAAATTTTTTGAATTGATATATGACTAATCGATAATTACATTAGTTCAATATAGCGATAAAAAAGCACTCAACTTGGTTGGGTGCTTTTTTTGGTTAAAACAAACAGGCAACTAAGAATCCTCTAATTTTTCATTGAACATTTGTCTTTATTATCTATAATAGTGTCAACTTTAATTGGCTATTATTTATTAAAGTCGAGATAAGCCTATCAATTGTTCAGTATTTAGTAAAATTAAGGGATAAGATGTTTTGTAATAACTGTAATCAAGAGAATTCAAGCGAGGCAGGATTTTGTTCAAAATGTGGGCATCAGTTCTCTGACGTTCAAGCACAAACACCGCCACCATTAACGCCAGTTAATATTTCTAAAGATGCGCAAATCCCGCAAAACCATTCAGCTTCCAGCGCTGAAAGTGCTGATGCTTTATTAGCGACTTTCGTCGGTGAAAAGTATGACAGTTTTTATCGTGACAAATGGTTTAAGGACAGCGAGCCACGCTTAGAGGTTAATAATGATGGCTCTAGTATACACAGTTTTAATTTGGCTGGACTTCTCCTGGGAACGTCTTGGTTGTGCTATCGTAAAATGTATCTAGTCGCTTTTTTTATTGTACTTGGCATTAATGCAGTTGATTTAGTCTTAATGCATCTGCTCGGTATGGAGGCGTATAGCTCTATAGGTCAAACCAGCTTTTTTGTCGCATGGGCAGTACTGACAGGACTTTTAGGTAATTATTTTTACTTTAGTCACAGCGTCAAAAATATAAAAAAAGTCATGAGTAATACAGCTGACCCAGCGACGGTCGAACAGGAGTTAGCGGCAAAGGGTGGTACGTCATGGGTTGGCGCCATTGTGGGTAGCATATTATCAGTATTGCTATCTATGGGTATGTCCTATTTGTTTGCGCCTGAGTGGTATTGGTTGGTGTAGTACGTCTAATAAATAAAGTTAATCTAAGGAGACGAGACAAAAGTGATGGAACCATTAAAACAAGCATATGATTTGGAACTCACGGATAAAAATCATGGGCAAGGTTGGGCTTTTGGTCGCCCAGTCGGCATCACCACAGATCAATGGCCACGAAGTAGAATGAATGGTTTACCGATGGCACACTTATGGACGGTATTAGTACCTGAAGCGTATCGCATAAAAGGGAAAGATCTCGTGGCAATATCGCTTTTTCAAGCGGATGATCATGTTGAAGATAGGGTAGACGGTGTTGAAGATATGATTGCTAATCTCACTGAGGTAAATGATACAGACGCTGAGAATTTTTGGGCGTCACTGAGTCGCTATGCTAACCATCGTCACCCTCAAGAAATCTATCTTGAAGATATGATTGGTGGTGGCTGGACATTGATTTGGCTAACCAAGGAGGAGTTTGAAGAGGAAGCGACAGCATTGCCTAGTAAAGAAGATGGTATATATCCAGATTATGAGATTGAAGCGTGGGGTAGCACCTGCTTTGTTAAAGATGAGCCTGCTCAGTTTATTAAGCATGTTGTCCGAATAGATGATCCTAATGTCGGCAAAATGCTCGATGAGTGGGCAGATGAAGATAATGTGAATGCTTATATTCCGATGTTCTCTGAAAAAGGTGAGATGTTAAAGCTTGATAGGTTTCATGCAAAAAGTCATTTTGGTGGTACGGCCAATCCCATTCAAGCGATGCCAGAATTTAGTCCTTTTTATATTGAGTTTGAAGAAACGCTCGGTAATGCCAATATGGGCGGTGGTAATGGGCAAATTGATTTGCTGAATAATGAGTTTGATTGGGCGTGTGGCTAGGTGTTGATAATGTAGAAGTGGCTTATGATGTGTCGAGCAAGCCACCAGCGACGATTGAGTGGGAATAAACATCTACTTAGTCTTTAGCTGAAATAAAAAAACACTCAACTTGGTTGGGTGTTTTTTTTGGTTTGAAAATCTACTTTCAAGATTAAATAGGTTCAACATTTTTTCTGTGCATGGAATCTTGTATATATCTAAATATAGTATACATTGCATTAACTGTAGCTGTTGCTTCTGGAACATCTAAAAGTTCATTCACATGGGAAAGACTAGCTTTGTTTCTTAAGGTAGAAAAAGCATCAATTGAATTAGCAAAAGACTGTAAGACTCTAGTAATTTCCTCAGACCTGTTGCCAGAAGCTTGTAACGCAGGATGAAAGTTTCTAAGCTCTTTAAAAGCTTTAGATACTGTCGGATCATCTGGCAGATTGATACTGTTGTCTATACAAAGTTGTACTAAGTAACCATGAAGCGCTGTATGAGCGCGATCAATTGCGCTAGATGAATCTACAGTTCCTATCAAAGCCTTTGCATCACCTAAAGCTCTCATTACCGTAGTTGATACGGACTGACTAAATTCTGGAGTAGACACATTCCCTGCATTTTGGATTAATTGATCACCAATAATTTCATACGGAGCATTGTTGTTTTTCAAAATCTGATTAATATGTTGTACTTTCGGTACAGCAGCATTTTTACGTTCTAGTTCTTCTAAAGCCTCATATATAGCTGCTATAAAGTTAGGTGCGTCTTTAGCTGCATCATATGCTTGAGTAATCATGTCAGATTCTGCCCAATCTAGAGAAGAGCTGCGTGCATAGTAACTTCCCGACGCTTTACAAAAATATTGTTTTAATACTTCAACTATCTGGTATCGACTTGTAGGCCCTGAAATTCTCCCAAGTAGTACCATAAAATCATTTACAGCATTATCACTTAAAGCTGTTGTTGCGCCCATTGGAAATCTAAGCTCGCTAGCCATTTGAAGTGGCATCAAATACTCCGTGTTTTATAAATTTAAGTTGAATTTTAAACTACGATTAGTAATACTCAAATAAATATCAAATATACTATTTCTTATTTTAAGTATGTATAGGACTATCTCAAATGGATAACGAAGAGAATAAACCGTTTAACTATGATCTAGTCGTACCAAAAGGTGGAAAAATAGATGGTCTAATATTTGAGAATGACTATGTCAACATTCCTATGACACTATTTTATAGTATAGAAGTTGAGCTAGACACGTTTGAAATTGATAATGAAGTTATTGATACTTCTTTGATTCTAGATTTCATAAGTTTTGACATCAATGATCTAAAGGAACTCGAAAATCGAGCTTTTGATTTTCCGATTTATCCTGAGAAAAATTATATCGATGCTTCAGTTTATATATTATGGACACATCATCCTGTATCTGTATCAAAGCTAACTTTTGGAAAGGTAGAGAAT
>NZ_JBQSXK010000037.1:0-9794 GCF_052378115.1 Psychrobacter sp. AOP30-A2-5
CAATTATTTGAGCTTATTAAGAGCGGCTTAACTCACTATATAGTAACCAGACCGTATTAATATTAGCAGTATATACAGACACTATATATCGCTTTGATGGCTTTTATGGCATCATAAGCGCAACATATTTGACTATTTTTGATACTGATTATGATACCGAAGTTCTTAAAAAAACGGATTTTTAAAGCGCCAGTCACAACCGACAACGCTTCTAATACTGACGTCAATCCAATCGCCCCCAAGCCTTATTCCAATGCGCCGATTAATCAAATTTATCGCAAGCTATCGGGGCAGCTACTCGATGTCGCTGTTAAACCTAAGCTGTTGGGTGAATTACCTGAGTTCGATACAGACGATCAAACGCTAAGATTTTATGTGTTGCAAGATTATTCGCGCTCCAACAGTATTTTGATTGACCTGCAGACGCAAGAGCACAATTTACCACCAGCATTGGTTGGGGTACATGATGCCGCCCATAATATTAAAGAAAACGCAGCCATCATATTTTTGAACCATCCAAGCGCTAAAGACAGTCAGCTATCGCCGCGCCTGTCACGTTTGGTGTCTGCTGTTTTGCAACATCCAGAGCTAAAAGTACGTTTGGTGCCCGTCTCTATTTTATGGGGACGCGCCCCAGAAAAAGAGGATTCACTGTTTAAGCTGCTGACCGCTGACAACTGGCAAGATCCTAGCATCACCAAGCAGCTCTTTAATATCGGAGTAATGGGACGTGACACCTTTGTACAGTTCCATCCACCTCAAGATCTACGTACCCTTGTCAATGATAGCCTTAAAGGCGATGAAGAAGGGTTTTCTATTTTTGATTCGCTAGCTACTGATTCAAAAGAGTACTTTATAAAAGAAAGCTCTGTGAAAGAGAACTCTATAAAAGAAAGCTCTGCAAAAGACAGCCATTTAGACATCACGAGTAGCGTGGGCGATGCTGACGAAGCACCAAAATATGCTTTGGTAGCGACCGCTGACAGCAATCGTGAACTGGTACGTATGCTACAGCAGCGGCTTACGGTTTATTTAGACAAGCAGCGTGCCAGTATGCTCGGTCCTGATTTATCAGACAGACGCAACTTAGTAGACAAGCTAGTGTATTCACCAGCTATCAAACATGCGATAGAGGCAGAAGCAGTAGAATCTGGTATCAGTGTACGTGAAGCCCGTGTCTTGGCTAAAGGTTATGCCAATGAGATGGTCAATGACTATTCACATTCCATCGTGCGCGGTTTTTATAAGTTTTTAACGTGGTTATGGACGCAACTCTATGATGGCGTAGAAGTCCATCATTTTGAGCGCGTACGTGAGCTTGCGACTGACTATGAGCTGGTTTATGTGCCTTGTCATCGTAGCCATGTCGATTATCTATTGCTATCTTATGTCATCTACAAGCGCGGTCTGAGCATTCCTTATGTCGCTGCTGGTGACAACCTAGATGTACCCGTATTAGGGCCATTATTACGCGGCGCGGTTGCCTTTTATATACGTCGTAGCTTTCGTGGCAATGCACTTTATACCGCCGTCCTCCGCGAATATATGCACACCCTTATTACGCGTAACACACCGATTGAATACTTTATCGAGGGTGGTCGCTCGCGTTCAGGACGTTTATTACCACCGAAGATGGGCATGCTAGCAATGACAGTGCACAGTCAATTACGTCATTCTGAGAAGCCAGTGGTTTTCATTCCGACTTATATCGGTTATGAGCGTATTATGGAAGGTGGCACCTATGTTGGTGAGCTAAAAGGCAAGCCAAAAGAATCTGAATCTTTACTAGGCTTACTCAAAGTTGGTCGTAAAATTGAGCGTATCTTTGGTAATGTACATCTAAGCTTTGGCACACCGCTGCATCTTAGCGACTTTATGACAAAATTCGATGTGCCAGCCAATAGCTTGCCGACGGATCGCACCGATACCCCGCTCGATGATAAAGCCAGCGCGATGGTCGATAACATCGGCGTCAAAATCATGCAGCACATCAATAAGGCGGCGGTTGTGACGCCCGTTTCGTTATTATCATTGGTATTATTATCAGCGCCTAAAGCGGCTTTAGATGAAGAAATCTGCCGTGAGCAAATTGCCCTTTATCAAGGTCTTGCTCAGCAGTTGTCCTACTCAGATGATACCGTCATTACAGATATGAGTCCGCAGCAAATCATTGATTATGGTATCAAGCTAAAGCTCATTGAACGTACACCGCATATCTTAGGAGACATCATTCAGATTGCCGGTAAACAAGCGGCATTGCTCAGCTATTTCCGTAATAATATCCTGCATGTGTTTATTTTACTGTCTTTCTTATCAGCATTAGTGGCGCGTAACGGCCGTATCGAACGCAGTCGTTTGGACAATATTGCTAAGCAACTCTATCCATTTTTACAAAGCGAGCTGTTCTTATATTACCCAGCACATGGCTTAGCTGATACCTTGAACAAGAAAGTCGACAGCCTACTCTCGCATGGTCTAATTGTCGAATTGAGTGATGGCGTACTCAGCGTCCCTGAGTCAAACAGCAAATGCTATCAGCAGCTGCAAGTGCTAGCGACGCCTGTCGGACAGAGCCTTGAGCGTTACTTTATGACGCTTGCCCTACTCGCCCAGCAAGGCTCAGGCAATCTAACCGAAAGCGAAGTCGTTGATCTGTGTCATCTGCTGGGTCAGCGCTTATCTGTACTATATGCAGATGATATTCCTGATTTCTTTGACCGCGCCTTATTCACCAGCTTCATCAGTGCCTTGACTCGTCTTGATTACTTGCAAAAAGATGATGAAACTGGCGTATTGACCTTTGATCATCGTATCAATGATATTGCTAGTCATGCTAAGTACGTGCTAACGCCTGACATGATGCAGATTTTGCAGCAAGTCGCCAGCTTAGATGAAGAAGAAATTACCCATGCGATTACTGAGATTAGTAATAAAAAGCAGCGTAAATTTGGGCGTAAGCGTTAATCTGCAACCAGCTACAATATTTAATGAGCTAAACTAAATATATCGAGCAAAAAAAGACCTCTAATTGATTAGAGGTCTTTTTTTATCTTTAAATTTGAAATTTCTAAGTAGTTTTTTTTAACAACTACTTTTTAAATAACAGTCCTAGGTTGAAATCTTTTTATATTTCATACGCTTAGGAGTGGCAGCATCACCCATCGTCTTTTTACGATAGGTTTCAAACTCAGAATAGTTACCATCGAACCAAACTGGGCCTTCATCTTCGAACGCCAAGATATGAGTGGCGATACGGTCAAGGAACCAGCGATCATGCGAGACGACCATGACCGTACCTGGGAAGACCTGAATCGCATCTTCTAGCGCACGTAAGGTCTCAATATCCAAATCGTTTGAAGGTTCATCAAGGAGCAGTACGTTTGCGCCCTGCTTCAATGTCTTAGCAAGCTGCAAGCGGTTACGCTCACCGCCAGACAATTGACCGACGTGCTTTTGCTGATCTGAGCCTTTGAAGTTAAAGCGACCGATATAAGCACGACTTGGCGTGGTGTAATCGCCAACCGTAATAATATCAAGACCGTCAGACACTTCTTCCCAAACGGTTTTGCTGTCATCTAAGTTATCACGTACCTGACCAACATAAGCGACTTTGACACTTTCGCCCAAATCGACTGAACCCGTATCTGGCGTATCACGCTCAGTAATCATATTAAATAGCGTGGTTTTACCCGCACCATTTGGTCCGATGATACCGACGATAGCACCAGCTGGCACGTTAAAGCTTAGGTTTTCATAAAGCAGACGATCACCAAATGATTTGGAGATGTTATTCACTTCAATGACTTTATTACCTAAACGTGGACCGGGTGGAATATAAATTTCAGCGGTCTCATTGCGCTGTTGGAACTCTGTTGAGTTCAACTCTTCAAAGCGCTGTACACGAGATTTAGACTTGGCTTGTTGACCTTTTTGGTTTTTGCGAATCCAATCTAGCTCTTTTTTCAGTGCTTTAGCAAATGATTCTTCTTGCTTATTCTGCTGCTCTAAACGGGTGTTCTTTTGCTCGAGCCACTCAGTATAGTTGCCTTCATACGGATAACCATGGCCACGATCTAGCTCCAAAATCCACTGAGCGACGTTGTCTAGGAAATATCTATCATGGGTAATGGCAACGATTGTACCGCTATAGTTCTGCAAGAACTGCTCTAACCATGCTACGGACTCAGCGTCCAAATGGTTGGTTGGTTCGTCAAGTAACAGCATGTCAGGGCGTGACAATAGCAAACGGCATAGTGCCACACGGCGTTTTTCACCACCAGACAGCTTACTAACATCCGCATCCCAAGGTGGCAGACGTAGGGCATCAGCTGCTTTTTCGAGCTGGGTATTTAAGTTATGAGCATCCCACGCTTGAATGATGTCTTCCATCTTGCCTTGTTCTTCAGCAAGCTTATCAAAGTCAGCATCAGGCTCAGCGTATTCTGCATAAATGGCATCTAAACGAGCAAGTGCATCTAATGCTTCACGCATACCGTCTTCGACGTTACCACGCACGTCTTTGCTGTCATCAAGCTGTGGTTCCTGCGGCAAATAACCAATTTTGGTGCCAGTTTGCGCGCGTGCTTCACCACTAAATTCAGTATCCACGCCCGCCATAATGCGTAGCAAGGTTGATTTACCTGAACCGTTAATACCTAGGACACCGATTTTGGCACCTGGGAAAAATGATAAGTTGATATTTTTTAAAATTTCACGCTTAGGCGGAACAAGTTTTGACACGTTGTTCATCGTGTAAATATATTGAGCCATTAACACTCCGATAGACTGCATAAAAGAGGCAAGCGAATCATACTTAGCAATGATGCCAAGCGTGCTGCACCTCAAAATCAGGGTTACAAATTATAAGCCATTATCGCATTGTGGCGCATACCCTGCAAGCCAACAGATTGTTTTAACGATTGTTTTACGGCTTTTGTCACAGAGTGCTCAGCTTTCTAGCTAAAAGCGGTAACGAAACCTACTATCAAACCGTTTCGCTTAACATTCTGACTTATAACTGTTTTATAAAGACCACAAAAAATAGCATCAAAACTTTCGCAAATTTAATCAATAGCCGTTAGCATGTTAGGATAGCTTAACAAATTCGAGCGACCTGACCTAAGTGATATCTGCTAAATTGGCGCACAGGTGAACACAATATTTATGATGTCAATCATTTTGATAGTATTAACAAAGGTACTGATAATATGACCAACGGCTATCGCCCTGAAATGATTCAACATGCATTTATCGATTTTATTGGATCGCACTTACAGCCGTTTTGGTCTTTCACTGTCCCAAAGCTGCGCCTTGTTGCGCGATATACCCTTAGCGATGACTTAATAGCGCTCAGATTTGAGACCAATCATGCTTTTCGACGGCAATTAGTGGGTTCGCAACGTGGTTGGCAGGGTGGTCAACATCTTAACTTAAGCCTTCTTATTAAAGGTGTGTATCATCAGCGCAGCTATTCATTATTAGGTTTGGCGCACCAACCGCTCTGGTGGCACGACGTTACTACTGGCAACAGTATTAATAGTGGCGATAGCAAAAAGCAACCACCTTATCTTGCGATTACCATTGCTATTAAGCCGCAAGGCTTGGTTTCGGATTACTTAACCAAACATATGGCACTTGGCAGTGTCATTAACAGTAGTGTCCCTAGTGGCTCTTTCACTTTGGCACAATCATCTATAACGGTACAGACAAAATCAGCTGCCGAAAAATCTGCTTCTTTATTATTTATCGCGGGTGGCAGCGGTATTACGCCCATGTTAGGGCTCATCACGCAAGCACTGGACAACGGACATCAGGTGACGTTGCTATATTACAGTCGCACTGAAATGCTCCCGTTCAAAAACCAATGGCAACAACTGAGCACAGCGTATCCAGCTTTCACCTATCATCTGGTCAATACCGAGAAAGCTGATACTTATTTGGCGGGCAAGCGACATTTGAGCGTAGACAGTTTGTTGGCATTAAACCTACCACTGGCAGATACGCAAATATTTGCATGCGGGTCACAGACTCTGTTGACTGGCTTATATAAAGCAGCGGCAGAGATAACCTTATCGCACAATAAAAACCTGCGCGATAATATCATTGTAGAAAACTTTGGTCATGCGTCGCCTGATTTCAATTTTGATAACAAACAGGCGCTCGATAGCAAAAAACACGCAGCGCAACATACTGTTTATTTACGGGCGAGGCAACGGCAGTTTGATAGTAGCACGACATTATTGAATGCCGCAGAGGATGCAGGAATTCGCTTAGCGCATGGTTGTAGACAAGGTATCTGCCAGTTGTGTCGCTGCAATAAAGTCAGCGGCGTGGTCAAAAATATCCACACAGGAAAAATGAGCAGTGATGGTTATGAATCTATTCAAACTTGCATCAACATTGCCATGACTGATGTGGTGCTGGATATTTAGCAACACGGTGATAAAAATAAATACTCATAACGGCTCATAAGATAGAAACACAGCCTGCTGTTACCTTATAACCTACGGTAAAAAACTTAAACAACTTATTGAACCGAACCCAGTACCGACTCTCCGTACCATTTCGGTTAAGGATTATTTATGCGCTTGCTACCACCCGTCACTACTGCACAATCTGCTGTACCAGTTTTGACCACACTAACTGATGCAAAACAGCAGAAAGCAAAACAGTTGACTCGCTACCCAACGTTGACAGGAGCGCCCTTACCGAAGGCGCAATCTGATGCCCTCGCTCATGAATTAAATGTGCTTTACCGAAGCGTGATGGATTCGTTAGGTAGCGATGACGCACGATACATTAAACGAGTGTATGCCGCGGTAGTCTATAGTGAGATGACAGCGCGTGGCTTACTGGCAGCGGCTGGATGCATGCAGGCAAAACGTAAAATTGTCGCGACTTGGCTATTGGGTACCTCACTACTGAGTCTCAGCAAAATTCTAAACAATATGGAGCTTGGGCATAATGTCATGCATGGTCAGTATGACTGGATGCAGCACCCGTATCTCAACAGCCAAAAGTTTGATTGGGACATTGTCTGTCCTGCCCCATTGTGGCAACACTCTCATAATTACTTGCATCATACTTTTACCAATATCGTTGGTCGTGACCATGATGTTGGCTATCACTTAATTCGCGTGACTGATGAGCAACCTTGGACGCCAAGCGACCGCCATAATATGTTGAAAACAGCGGTATTGGCTCTAGGTTTTGAGTGGGCGGTCGCCTTTCATGATATTCAAATCAGTGTCGACGAATACGCAGACTCCCCTGATAGACACCAAACCATGCAACAGAAATCTCGCGCATTATTCGCCAAAATCGCACGGCAAGTAGGCAAAGATCATATTGTACTACCCGCGTTAGCAGGGCTGACATTAGGTCGGCGTAGTGCTATGACTACACTGAGCGGTAATGTTACTGCCAATATCGCTCGTAATCTGTGGACATGGGCGGTGATATTCTGTGGACACTTTACCGAACAAGCCCATATCTATATCTATACCTATCTCGATGCCGATGAGACTAAAGGCGACTGGTATGTGCGTCAAATTCTTGGCTCCAGCAATATTCAAGGCAGTAAGCTGTTTCATATTTTGACGGGTAATTTATCGCATCAAATCGAGCACCATATCTTCCCTGACATGCCAGCCAGTCACTATGCTCGTATCGCACCACAATTACAGGCAATATGCCGCAAGTACAATCTACCCTATAATACTGGGCGCTTTGGTACACAATTCCGGCAAATGCTGGAACGTATCCGCCACTTTAGCAAGCCAAGTGCTGAAGAATGGCAGTCTTATTTACACTCACAAACTACGTCAATCACTGAAACAAATCATGCCGTAGCAGAAAGACAAAAAGAGCTGCCCGCTATACGTGGATTGGGTAAATATCTTCCCCCTGTCATGCGCCAAGCCTTATTTTATGCTTGATATGCAGCTCATATGGAGATCACTGGTAGACCCCTTTAGTCTTAACATTTACTCTATCGACTCTTACGGTAAAGAACTATAAATGTGAATCGAAAGGACTCATACTTTAGTGAACAATCTATTTGGTCATTCAAGCTCTTTTCATTTAAAAATACGATTGATCCATACTAAAAAAACCAATAATAGTTAACGATAATAATCAATAATAACGGAGAATATCCATGAAAAATCAAAACTCTGAACAAAACCTAACCATCACCCATGATGAACAGGCTAAACGCTTTGAGACCTCTATTGACGGTTATACTGGCTATATTAGCTATCAAGAGCGTGACGATACATTAGTTTATGATCATACTATCGTACCTCAGGAGCTAGGCGGGCGCGGTATTGGCTCAGCATTGGTTAAGCATGCCCTCAACTATGCTCGTGAACAGAATAAAAAAGTGATACCACAGTGCTCATTTGTCTCGTCATATATCAGCAAACATCCTGATTACCAAGACTTGCTATAGTCCACTCTTTAGCGATGAGCCATAGAAAATGCAGTATGCTAATAAGCGTCATAATTTCTTTAGAAATGTTTTAAGCATTTACTATGGTTCAGCTTGGCTAATAAAATTGAAGCGTTAATACGCTACTACCCTCCTATTTATTTGCTATCTGCCCTCGTATATTTATCTTCGAATATATGGCAAGATAGCAAATATAGGCGGGTTTTCTGGCCTATAATGGCAATAGAACAAAAGGTCTTTACAGTGACGTAATAGCGTTAATGATATAACTGAAAAAGAGAATTGAAGTTTCGTAAAATAGCTTTGACAGCTACAATGTAGTGCCTGATATAGTTTTTAATAAACCAAACCAACATAATAATAAAGGTGATTAATATGAGTAGTTTATCTGATAAGCAAGTAAATTTGCAGCTGGAAGAATTGCCCGGTTGGCAGCGCGAGGGCAATGCTATCGTAAAAACATATCACTTCAGCGATTTCATCGAAGCCATAAGCTTTATGAATCAAGCCGCGTTCCATGCCGAAGCGCTCGAGCACCATCCCGAATGGCGCAACACGTATAACGTGGTAGATGTTCGCTTGACTACTGGCGATACTGGCGGTATTACCAGCCATGATATTCGTCTGGCGAAACGGATGGAACACATAGTCCAGCCGAAACGTTTATAGTGATGTGTTTGTTTTTATAATGTTTATAAAAATCCTTTATTAGGGCGTGTTGAACATTGGGAATAAAACGATGGCAAAAAAATAGCAAACGGTTAGTCTTTAAGTTCTCACACAAAAAAGACCTCGTTTGCTATGCCTCGTACAATGCTCAAAGATCAACACTGGACAAGACTAAGACCTATATTACTAGAACTTAATATCTATGACAAAGGGAATCTTAGACAAACAGTCGAAGGCGTATTATATCGTATGCGTGTTGGCTGTCCTTGGCGTGATCTGCCACCTTACTTTGGTAAGCCTAATACCGTCTACAAGGCTTATCAGCGCTGGTTTCGTAGCAATAAACTGATTGCACTGTTCGCTTTATTAATTAAAGACTCAGACTGTGAATGGGTATTTATCGATGGCACACACATTAAAGCGCATCAGCACAGTAATGGTAGCAATGAGGTGGAACAAGCCATTAGTAAAAGTGTGGCAGGACGCGCCACCAAGATTCATTTAGCGGTTGATGCTCACGGTAACCCTATTACTTTTATCTTATCAGATGGCACGACTCACGATGTAAAGGTAGCACCAGATTTAGTGGATAAGATTAATTTAAGTGGTACAGACATGCTATGTGCCGATAAGGGCTATGATTCTGATCCGCTGCGAGACCATATTGAACAAG
>NZ_JBQSXK010000038.1:0-5481 GCF_052378115.1 Psychrobacter sp. AOP30-A2-5
CTACCATTGGCGCAATGATGTTTCACTTCTGAGTTCGGGAAGGGATCAGGTGGTGCCATCATGCTATTGTCGTCAGCAAAGGGGGTTAGATATGAGTCTGTTATTTTTATTGTTTGACTATAAGTGTTTAGTTTATGGTCGATCAACTTGTAACCTAACTGAATCAAGGTTAAAGGTGATATCGAAATATTCTCTCGTTTCTATAAGCTTTCGCTTATACAAGATAGATTAATTAGAGCTTTCATACAAACCACTTGGGTGTTGTATGGTCAAGCCAAACGAGCAATTAGTACAGGTTAGCTACATGCATCGCTGCACTTCCACACCCTGCCTATCAACGTCGTAGTCTTCAACGGCTCTTTAGGGAAATCTAATCTTGAGGTGGGCTTCCCGCTTAGATGCTTTCAGCGGTTATCCCATCCGAACGTAGCTACCGGGCAATGCCACTGGCGTGACAACCCGAACACCAGAGGTTCGTCCACTCTGGTCCTCTCGTACTAGGAGCAGATCCTCTCAAATTTCCAACGCCCACGGTAGATAGGGACCGAACTGTCTCACGACGTTCTAAACCCAGCTCGCGTACCTCTTTAAATGGCGAACAGCCATACCCTTAGGACCTGCTTCAGCCCTAGGATGAGATGAGCCGACATCGAGGTGCCAAACACCGCCGTCGATATGAACTCTTGGGCGGTATCAGCCTGTTATCCCCAGAGTACCTTTTATCCGTTGAGCGATGGCCCTTCCATACAGAACCACCGGATCACTAAGACCTACTTTCGTACCTGCTCGACTTGTGGGTCTCGCAGTTAAGCGCGCTTTTGCCTTTATACTCTACGACCGATTTCCGACCGGTCTGAGCGCACCTTCGTACTCCTCCGTTACTCTTTAGGAGGAGACCGCCCCAGTCAAACTACCCACCATACATTGTCCTCGGTATTGTTATACCTGAGTTAGAACCCCAACATGACCAGGGTGGTATTTCAAGATTGGCTCCACCGAGACTAGCGTCTCGGCTTCAAAGCCTCCCACCTATCCTGCACAAGTCAGGTCAAAGTTCAATGTAAAGCTGTAGTAAAGGTTCACGGGGTCTTTCCGTCTAGCCGCGGGTACACAGCATCTTCACTGCGATTTCGATTTCACTGAGTCTCTGCTGGAGACAGCGCTGCCATCATTATGTCATTCGTGCAGGTCGGAACTTACCCGACAAGGAATTTCGCTACCTTAGGACCGTTATAGTTACGGCCGCCGTTTACTGGGGCTTCGATCAAGAGCTTCGCTTACGCTAACCCCATCAATTAACCTTCCAGCACCGGGCAGACATCACACCCTATACGTCCACTTTCGTGTTTGCAGAGTGCTGTGTTTTTAATAAACAGTTGCAGCAGCCTGGTATCTGCGACTGCCAACAGCTCAAGGAGCGTGTCCTATCACCATCAGCAGCGTACCTTCTCCCGAAGTTACGGTACCATTTTGCCTAGTTCCTTCAGCAGAGTTCTCTCAAGCGCCTTGGTATTCTCTACCTGATCACCTGTGTCGGTTTAGGGTACGATTCGTTTATAACTATTGCTTAGAAGCTTTTCCTGGAAGCATGGTATTTGCCACTTCACTGTACAAGTACAGCTTGCTATCAGATCTCAGCCATATAACAACCCGGATTTACCTAAGTTGTAAGCCTACATCCTTTCACCTGGACAACCAACGCCAGGCTGACATAACCTTCTCCGTCCCTCCATCGCATTATAAACAAGTATCGGAATATTAACCGATTTCCCATCGACTACGCCTTTCGGCCTCGCCTTAGGGGTCGACTCACCCAGCCCCGATTAACGTTGGACTGGAACCCTTGATCTTCCGGCGTGCGAGCTTTTCACTCGCATTATCGTTACTCACGTCAGCATTCGCTCTTGTGATACCTCCAGCATGCCTTACGACACACCTTCACAGGCTTACACAACGCTCCCCTACCACTTGAAAACAAATTCAAATCCGCAGCTTCGGCTCCTAGTTTGAGCCCCGTTACATCTTCCGCGCGGGCCGACTCGACTAGTGAGCTATTACGCTTTCTTTAAAGGATGGCTGCTTCTAAGCCAACCTCCTAGCTGTCTATGCCTTCCCACCTCGTTTCCCACTTAACTAGGAATTTGGGGCCTTAGCTGGCGGTCTGGGTTGTTTCCCTCTCCACAATGGACGTTAGCACCCACTGTGTGTCTCCCGGATATCACTCATCGGTATTCGGAGTTTGCATCGGTTTGGTAAGTCGGTATGACCCCCTAGCCGAAACAGTGCTCTACCCCCAATGGTGTTCGTCCGAGGCGCTACCTAAATAGCTTTCGGGGAGAACCAGCTATCACCGAGTTTGATTAGCCTTTCACCCCTATCCACAAGTCATCCCCTGGCTTTTCAACGACAGTGGGTTCGGTCCTCCGGTGCCTGTTACGGCACTTTCAACCTGCTCATGGATAGATCACTCGGTTTCGGGTCTATACCCTGCAACTAAACGCCCTATTAAGACTCGGTTTCCCTACGGCTCCCCTAAACGGTTAACCTTGCTACAGAATATAAGTCGCTGACCCATTATACAAAAGGTACGCGGTCACCCTAATAAATTAAGGCTCCCACTGCTTGTACGCACACGGTTTCAGGTTCTATTTCACTCCCCTCACAGGGGTTCTTTTCGCCTTTCCCTCACGGTACTGGTTCACTATCGGTCAGTCAGGAGTATTTAGCCTTGGAGGATGGTCCCCCCATCTTCAAACAGGATTTCTCGTGCCCCGCTCTACTTAATATGTTAACGCTAATGTTTCGAATACAGGACTATCACCTACTACGGTCAGCTTTCCCACGCTGTTCTTCTACATTAGCATTAATCGGCTTCTCCCCGTTCGCTCGCCGCTACTAGGGGAATCTCATTTGATGTCTATTCCTAAGGGTACTGAGATGTTTCACTTCCCCTCGTTCGCTTCTTGTACAAGTACAAGATACCTACCTTATGGTAGGTGGGTTTCCCCATTCAGAAATCTCCGGATCACAGGATATTGCCGCCTCCCCGAAGCTTATCGCAGGCTGTCACGTCTTTCATCGCCTCTGACTGCCAAGGCATCCACCATGTGCGCTTCATTACTTGACCATACAACCCCAAGTAGTCTTTCGACTGCTAAGTGTTATAAAGTCTAATTATGATAACGATATCACCTATGTTTATACGCTTGATTCAGTTCTCTTTACTTTTTTTAATCACTCACCCCTGGGATAACAACTGATGTCGTTAAGAGGTGAGTGATTAAGGTTAGGAAGTGCGCGTGAACACGCTCTTCCTAACCCAGACTCATATCTATGTTTTTAAATAGTCTCTATGCTCTCGTCGAGTCACAGATTCTGTATAAAACAGAAAGAAGTAATCGTGTCTTTATTCAAAGATAAATCACTTGTTTCTATTTATACTATTAGCACTTAAAGCTTATTCGTCTATAGTGGTGGAGCCAAACGGAGTCGAACCGTTGACCTCCTGCGTGCAAGGCAGGCGCTCTACCAACTGAGCTATGGCCCCATTATAAAATGGTGGGTCTAAGTGGACTTGAACCACTGACCCCCGCGTTATCAACACGGTGCTCTAACCAGCTGAGCTACAGACCCAATTACGCTTGTTAAAACGTAAGCTTAAACTAAAGAACAACTTGTTGTGAATTCTTGCTGACCGAATGCCATCTATAAGGAGGTGATCCAGCCGCAGGTTCCCCTACGGCTACCTTGTTACGACTTCACCCCAGTCATCAACCACACCGTGGTGAACGCTCCCCCGAAGGTTAAGCTATCCACTTCTGGTGCAATCAACTCCCATGGTGTGACGGGCGGTGTGTACAAGGCCCGGGAACGTATTCACCGCGGCATTCTGATCCGCGATTACTAGCGATTCCTACTTCATGGAGTCGAGTTGCAGACTCCAATCTGGACTACGATAGGCTTTTTGAGATTCGCATCACATCGCTGTGTAGCTGCCCTCTGTACCTACCATTGTAGCACGTGTGTAGCCCTGGTCGTAAGGGCCATGATGACTTGACGTCGTCCCCGCCTTCCTCCAGTTTGTCACTGGCAGTATCCTTAGAGTTCCCGGCTTAACCCGCTGGTAACTAAGGACAAGGGTTGCGCTCGTTGCGGGACTTAACCCAACATCTCACGACACGAGCTGACGACAGCCATGCAGCACCTGTATTCTAATTCCCGAAGGCACTCCCGCATCTCTGCAGGATTCTAGATATGTCAAGACCAGGTAAGGTTCTTCGCGTTGCATCGAATTAAACCACATGCTCCACCGCTTGTGCGGGCCCCCGTCAATTCATTTGAGTTTTAACCTTGCGGCCGTACTCCCCAGGCGGTCTACTTATTGCGTTAGCTGCGTCACTAAGTCCTCAAGGGACCCAACGACTAGTAGACATCGTTTACGGCGTGGACTACCAGGGTATCTAATCCTGTTTGCTACCCACGCTTTCGAGCCTCAGTGTCAGTATTATGCCAGAAGGCTGCCTTCGCCATCGGTATTCCTCCAGATCTCTACGCATTTCACCGCTACACCTGGAATTCTACCTTCCTCTCACATACTCTAGCTCTACAGTTTCAGATGCAGTTCCCAGGTTAAGCCCGGGGATTTCACATCTGACTTATAGAGCCACCTACGCTCCCTTTACGCCCAGTAATTCCGATTAACGCTTGCACCCTCTGTATTACCGCGGCTGCTGGCACAGAGTTAGCCGGTGCTTATTCTGCAGCTAATGTCATCGTCCGTGGGTATTAACCACGGAGTCTTCTTCACTGCTTAAAGTGCTTTACAACCAAAAGGCCTTCTTCACACACGCGGCATGGCTGGATCAGGGTTTCCCCCATTGTCCAATATTCCCCACTGCTGCCTCCCGTAGGAGTCCGGGCCGTGTCTCAGTCCCGGTGTGGCTGATCATCCTCTCAGACCAGCTACAGATCGTCGCCATGGTAGGCCTTTACCCCACCATCTAGCTAATCCGACTTAGGCTCATCTAATAGCGAGAGCAGTAAACTGCCCCCTTTCTCCCGTAGGTCGTATGCGGTATTAATACGAGTTTCCCCGTGCTATCCCCCACTACTAGGTAGATTCCTAAGTATTACTCACCCGTCCGCCGCTCGACGCCTGATAGCAAGCTATCATCGTTTCCGCTCGACTTGCATGTGTTAAGCCTGCCGCCAGCGTTCAATCTGAGCCATGATCAAACTCTTCAGTTTAATCTTGCTATGAAGCTCTTTAAAGAAGCTTCTAAACTTGGCTCATCTAATCTGGCAAAATCGCTAAAAATTATGTTCGTAATGAATTAACTTTGAGTTTTTCTGCTGTCTTAAATGATAATTTTTATAGTTAGAATGAACTCCGAAAAGGAGTTAAAACCAACTTTATTTTTTAGCATTCTGAATCAGCAAAAATCCACACAAGTTGTTCTTTAGTTATGCTTTTAAATAGTG
>NZ_JBQSXK010000039.1:0-4773 GCF_052378115.1 Psychrobacter sp. AOP30-A2-5
TGAGTATTTGAGTATTTGAGTATTTGAGTATTTGAGTATTTGAGTATTTGAGTATTTGAGTATCGACCCATTTTTATAGCTACAACAGCTATCAGTTGACGAAAACACTTAGCCGTAGCTTGCATTTCAGTATAGCTATGTCCAGATTTTAGGAGGTTAGCGATAATCTTACGTTTCTCGGAATCTTTCATACGTCCTGAATACTTATCTTCTGTATTAGCACGAGCAATACCTTGCATCTGACGGTTACGCCGATCTTCATAGTCCTTTCTAATAGCAGCGAGCATATCAAGTAACATTGAATTGATGGCTTGCAACACGCTACTCATAAATTCAGTGCTATTCTCAGATTGAAGCGCCATATGTGAGGTCGGCAGCTCTTTTGATACGACTGCCAACTTTTTCTCTGATAGCATTCTTTTGAGAGTAACCTAATCAGCTTGTTTCAAACGTGCTAAGCGGTCAAACTGCTCAACCAAAATCACATCGCCTTCGTGGGTTTGAAAAATGAGATAGTGTATCGCCAAGATAGGTGTAGTTTGATTTTTACTGTCAGGCTGCGTCACTAAAATCCGCGAAGTTTGTTACTACGGATTTGATAGTAGAGATCAGATGGATTGACCATCAGTTCGTCATACACAAAGAGTTGTGCCACAAGTCTACAACCCTCCATTATTATTTTCAGAGTGAAGACTTACCTGAGAGCTACCTTCTTGATGCTCATCTTTATTCTCTTTAAGGTTGGTCCGGCTCTCGTTATTTTGTTTTGTTCTAATACCATTCAATTCAAGGGCCGCTGCAAAAGCATGCTTATCAGGCATACTAATATGGTTTTCATTTTCTAATGGCCTATCTCTTTCAGATAAATGAGCAACTGATAACAGTTGATCGTTTTTTTGCTGGTCTTTAGTATTGAAAGTATCTACTAGAAGATATAAAGAGACTGGAATTAAAAAAATTGCTATTATTATTCTTTTGGTGAGCGCCTTGTTAGGACGAGACTTCCATTTATACAGTGGTGCCAATAACATGAGTACGCAAATAATGGCTAGTAAAAAATTAAAGAAGGAGTCTGCGATGGAATTAAATACATTAGCAATCATAATCTAATCCTTATGCATTACTTAACTTTTTTATTTGTATTGTTTCTAGGTTTAGTCTAAAAGTCAGTTCTAAAGTGGGCTGATAGATAACATATAGTTAAGTCTTTATAAAATCGATACAGCCCTGATCTAAACCCTATCGAGAAAAAATGGGCACAGGCTAAGTTTCTACGCCAAGGATGGATGGAGAATAATCTACCTAAACTGTTTCATGATATGGGCTGTATCGATTTTATAAAGACTTAACTATATAACGTTATTCCAAAGCTTGGTCACAAATGTGTCATCGTCATGGACAATGCCAGATTTCATAAGAACAAACGTATCAAAAAGCTATTAAACCGACACGGTCACCGTATACTCTGGCTACCGCCTTACAGTCCTGATCTAAATCCTATTGAACACAAATGGGCTGAGGTAAAAAAGCTCAGGCAGGGCTGGGGTGAGAATGATCTAAATCATTTATTCAGCAATGTCTGCTGTTACAACTTTAAGTTGGATTGACTATATCTTATTTAAGATCAGATAAAATAAATGACTATTTATTGAGGATATGAGTCTTTATGAATTGTTGATCGGGATTTTCTAAATCATCATTTTAAACCCCTATAACAAATCATAATTTGATCTTTTGATAACAAATAAGGTAAAGATTTTTTTAATTACATTGGGATTTCAGCCATTCGCTTAATTTAATAATATCATCCTGATTATTCTTTAATTCCTTGCAAACGAAGTAAAATTGGTCCCCTGTTAGAAACTCGTGCATTGGAATTCTAACGATATTTTGTTTATAAGCGTCATCCTGCATCATATAATTATTGGTAAGAGTAATGCCCAGATTGTACCTTGCGGCTTCTATCGCTAGTAGTACATGACTAAAATGATTTATCTTTATATCGCTTGGCAATTCAAATCCGCCTGCCTTACACCACCGCAGCCAATCCTCTGCTGTATTCACGCTTGTATCTGCATATCTCACAGACAATATTGGATGCCGCCACAATGCGTCAGGAAGGGGTTTATCTCTTATTTTCTCCCAAAGCTTTTGACCACACACAGGATATAAAGTTTCAGTAAATAAAAACTTACTGATGAAAGCATGTGGAGGAGGATCGACGGTGATATAACAATCGGCCCTTTGCTCATTATAATCAGAGGGATGATTAACCATATCTAAAGTGAGTTCTATTTCTGGATACTGTCTATAGAAGTCTTCTAGTCGAGGAATCAACCAATTCACTGCGACTGAACTGTACAGAGCTAAGCGTATATGCCCAGGTTTTCCATGTTTAATAATCTGACTACTATCTGAAAGTAGACCCAATGCGCCACTCACATCTGTGAAATAACGCTCACCAACCTCTGTCAACGAAAAGGTCCGGCCTTGCCTGTAAAACATTGCTTCCCCAAGATACTCTTCAAGGATGCGTATTTGGTGACTCACGGCACTTTGTGTCACATTGAGGCTTTCTGCTGCTTTTGAAAAGCTGTTAAGCCGTGCAACGGACTCGAAGCACTGTATTGCACGCAGCGGTGGTAAATCCATTATTACCTCAGGTAATACTAAATATGTTTTATATCATTATACATCATACCGTTACTTGAATATACTGCCTGACAGATCGTTAAATCAGCATGAACCTATTGGGGTTTTAACAGTTTCTGAATTCTGAATAGGGCGGGGAGGCTAAGAATGCCAAAGATGAGTGTTGCATTTGCCATGACGCTATTGGTACTAGGAAATATCATTGCGGTCTTCTCAGACGCCTTGATAAAGGCCTTGCCCTCTGAGACGGCGGTATATCAATTTATCCTGTTTCGTCAATGCACAGCGGTTTTAATGCTGTTGCCATTTTGCTTAATTAATAAAAAGAACAAGTTATTCAGTAATATAAAATGGCACTTTGTTCGTAGTCACGTGTGGTTATTGGGTGTGATATTCATGGTACTGTCTCTTCAAGCACTGCCTCTTGCGACTGCGAATGCTATTTTTTATGCCGCCCCTTTATTTGTATTACCACTGGGTTTTTTATTTTATAAAGACAGATTAAATTTTCCGACTATCGCAGCCTCTATATTAGGTTTTGCTGGTATCCTCGTTATTGTACAACCGAAACAGATCAATTTAGGGGCGGTGTTTGCCCTTATAGTGGCGGTAACCATGGCGCTAAACAATCTGTTAGTTCGTAAACTTCCACAACATCATACTGTCTATCAAACGCTACTTTTGACCAATTTATTAGGAATCCCATTCGCGCTTGGTTTGGCTATTTGGGAAGGACAGCCATTTGATTGGCGCTCATTGATTACGGCCGCCAGTTCAAATATATTCATTTTGATTTATGCAGGTATATGCGTACAGGTGTATCGACACATTGAAGCGTACAAAGTCTCTAGTGCGGAATACTCAGGTTTAATAGGGGCGGTGGTGGTTGGAATCATATGGTTTAATGAAGTGCCAAATATGACTTTGTTAGTAGGGTCTGCGCTGATTATTCTACCTTTGATATGGCTGGCTACTCTTGAATCTATGAGGTTTAGACAAAAAATTGGGTAGGATAATAGCTTTTAAAACCTAATCAAGCTGACGTGCCATAAATAATAAGAAATAATAAAAGTTATGAATAAGACTAAAATGTTATTTAACGTTTACATCGGTTCATGCTTGACGAAACTGTAGATTACTTGTTAAACACTATAATAAGTCGGTTGCATGATTAAAAACTTCCAAGTTGGTTCTTATGTATCTAATAGTATCGTGTCTATAAAAAAGACAAACTGTTATTTAAAATACCTCAACTATTCAGCTGTTAGCCCTGCTTTAACACCCGATAAACCGTAGCCACCCCAACACCAACCGCCTTAGCAATCTCCTCTTTCGTCATATTGTTTTGACTGGCCAACTCTCTAATACGATTATGTTTCACTGTATTGGCTTTCTTACCAGTAGGTTTATAGCCACTATTTGCTAAACCCTGCTTAATACGCTCTCTACGTTTATCGTTATCAAGCTTTGCCATCGTTGCTAATAAGTCGATCAGCATATTATTAATTACCCTGAGGATGTCGCCTGTCATACCCCCGCTAACCGTATGTGTAGTTGGTAGGTCAGCCACAACCAATCGTAAGCCTTTGTCTTTGATACGCTGCTTTAGAATTGCAAAATCATCTTGAGATAATCTGCTTAATCTATCCACGCTTTCAACCAGCAGAATATCCTCTTGATTGGCATCATTAAGTAACTTAGTGAGTGCCGGTCTATCTAGCTTCGTACCACTGAAATGTTCAATGTATTCAGCATAGATATCATCATAGCTTTTGCTAAAGCTAATCAAGTCAGACAAGGCTCTCTTAGCGTCTTGATCCTTAGTGCTGGCTCTCACATAAATACGAACGGTCATAACACCACCTCTATTACTTAGACCTAATAATTAATGTTCATTGATAATAGTAAGATATTACTATCTTTTAATAATATAAAAAAGTCTAATGATAGATAGATTATCATTTAAAGGTTTTATGTTTTAGGTATAGGCTAATGATAGGGCAAAAGCGCGGCGACCAGTCCCATAATTCAAAAGCCTGTTATAGATAGTTCCATATTAACAGTCTATTTTGAGTAGTCTGTTAATAGGTTTAAAGGGTGAAATAGCTGGTTCCTTTGGGG
>NZ_JBQSXK010000040.1:0-4479 GCF_052378115.1 Psychrobacter sp. AOP30-A2-5
TAATAAAATGTTCTAACCGACTCATTATAGGACGCATAATAATTAGAGATGATGCGATTGCTCCGATGCCGAAATTACTTACTAGAGCACATTTACCAAGAGAGCCTCTCAAGCAAAAAAGAATATCTCCATTTCGGAATTTGCCACCATTTAAAATATCGAAACGATCTTGAGTGATGTAGCTAAGTTCTTTTTTTGAAACGACTCCTCCTTCAAGCTGACCAGCATTGATAAAAGGTATGCCTTTATCCACTAACGCTGATTTATTAGGATAATTTTTACCTCGATCACCGTTTTCTAAGCCAACTATTTCGTTTATATGAATCCATTCCCAACCTAAAGGTAGATCAAATGGCTGTTCTTGTTTACTAATTTTAGGTAAAGACTTACTTTTTCTTATTTCACCTTTTTTAATCAACTGAGCCTTTTCAACAGCGATTTTCTCTAAAAAAAGAGATGCAGGCTCGTCATTAGTATCTTGTGGCACCAGCTTGCCACGTACTGCTAACTCCAAGATCAGCTCACGTAGTTTAGTAATGCCGTATAGCTCATACTTTTTACTACTGCCACGCCCACTGGTAGATTTAGCCAATATAGCACTGGTCCAGATATCAATATGTTCAGTGATTAGCTCCCATGGCTGGCTTATATCCTTAGTCATCTTTAAGCTCGTTTTTGCATTCATAGTTACTTGTCCTCTGTCGTGTTAGCAGACAGCGCAGCACCCAGTACTTCTTTTAATTGGCTACGTAACGTATCGATACTCTGTTGCTGTTTAGCATAGTCAGCCAGTAGCTTATTAGGGTCATGGTCGATGACCTGCTCTACATGTGGGTTTTTGATATCAAAATTAAAGATGGCATTGAATATACTGTCGCCAGCCTGTTGGCTATTGTTAGCATCTCGGCGCAAATTGTTGATTTTAGTTTCTAGCGCTTCAACTTTCTTTAGGTTATCAGGCTTTAACTCATCGCTAGCAGCTTTTAGTTCTGCACGTAACACTTTAAGATTAGGCTCTAAAGCACTGACTTCACCTAAGAGTACTGTTGCTTTGTCCCAATGTGGCTTTGCATCCTTTTCAGCTGTTTTACGCTTACTGCTGAAGTCAATTTTCCAAGCGTGGTCGTTTTCAACACGACTGGCAAAGCCGTCAGCCTCATCACCCCACCAGTCAATCTCGGTTTGAAACTCTTCAAACTTCATTGGTTTGGTTTTGCTGTAGTTTTTGACGCCTTCAGGATAAGGATGCTCATAAAACCAAATATCTTTGGTTGGCTGACCTTTGGTAAAGAAGAGAATATTGGTCTTAATCCCCGTATAAGGGTTAAACACACCGTTTGGCAAGCGCACGATGGTATGCAGATTACATTCTTCTGTTAGCATTTTCTTTAGCTTGGTTTTTACCCCTTCACCAAACAAGGTGCCATCAGGTAGTACAACAGCAGCGCGACCTTTATCTTTCAAGACCTCGATGATTAATTGTAAAAACAAATCTGCCGTTTCGCGTGTTTGAAACTCTGCTGGAAAGTTCGTTTCAATTCCACTTTCTTCAGTGCCGCCAAAAGGTGGGTTGGTTACGATGACATCAATATCACTGTCCCAGCTCGACAGCGGCTTATTTAGGGTATTATCGTGGCGTATCTGTACGGGTACTTCGATACCATGCAGCATCATATTGGTTGTACAGAGCAAATGTGGTAGCTGCTTCTTTTCAACACCCAAAATTTGTTTTTGTAGTATCTGATGATCTTCAGCAGTTTCAACATAATTGTTTTTGACATGATCGAATGAACATGCCAAAAAGCCACCTGTACCACAGGCTGGATCCATGACGCGCTCACCGAGCTTTGGATCCACACGGTCAACGATGAAGCGTGTCACGGCACGAGGGGTATAAAACTCACCTGCATTACCCGCACTTTGTAAATCACGTAGCAGTTGCTCATAAATATCACCAAATAGATGACGTTCGTCCGAACGATTGAAGTCCACTTCGTTGAGTTTATTAATTACTTGGCGTAATAGCGTGCCGTTTTTCATGTAGTTGTAGGCATCGCTCAAACCTTGACGCACGACAAAGCCACGTGGGTTGGTATCTACTGGTGCCGTTAGGTTCTTTAAATCAGAAAATAGCTCGTCGTTTATAAACTCTAGTAACTCATCACCAGTGATGCCTTCGGAATCAGCTGCCCAGTTACGCCAAAGGTATTTCTCAGGGATGGGCGTTTTATAGTTTTCTTGTTCGAACTCAAGCGCTTCTTCTTGCGCATCAAATATTTTGAGAAACAATAACCATGACAATTGACTTAAACGTTGGGCATCACCATCGACACCAGCATCTTGACGCATGATATCTTGAATAGATTTGATAACTGAACTGATTGACATGTTGTTTCTCTTTTCAATAAACGATAGATTTCAATAAACAGTATGAATAAAACAAGCCTCAATAAGAGGCTTAGATATATGGATTGTAGCTAATTTTTTCTAGTTGCTTAAGCTTGTTTGGGTGGCGGTGCCCAATAGATTTCATTTTCAAGATCACTAATGGCCTGCTGATAGTCTTGTTTACTACCAAAGCCTTCTCTAACAATTTCCATCGGACTACCTAATTGATCAAGTGGTTTTACTTTAAGCACGTTTAGGCTTTCGATTTCTTCTACACCCGCATCAGCATATTTATCGAGCAATGCGTTCAGCACTTTTTGAGCAGTGTCTGAATACTTGGTAAAGTAATTGCGCTTTTTAACTTCATTCGCACGTTCACGACGAGTCAAAGGTGGCTGATCATAGACCACATGGCAAATTAGGTCGAAAGGGTCCATGTCCGAACCGATTTCTTCTTGCAACGCTTCCCAAATAATACCAGCGTTTGCCAGCTCATCAATGATGGTCTGTTTGCGCTCAGTATCGTTCCAGCGCTTGGTAAACTCATCTAAACTAGCGAACTGCTTAGTAAGAGTTTTGCGAGTATAGTCCTGAAAAGACTCGGTGACCAGCTTGCCATCAGTATCATAATACTGGATACGCTGCGCCATGACTTGGACAGCTACACCTTTCACATGATATTTTTTCGCAGGCTCACTAACACTCATATCATCACCCATACCAGCCCCTAAATCAAAGCCGCTCTTATCATCTTGGGTTGTGTAGGCTAGATCAGTACCATTAACAATATCTAACTCTGCGTCTGACTCTCCATCTACCACTTCGTCCAGCTCAACGCTTCCTTCATTAATCTGCTTTGGGGTTACGGTCATGATACGTTCAGGAATACCATCGAAACGCTCATCTGCAAATAGCTCAGTCGCTTTTTTGAAGTCAAGAATCGTAAACCATAGCTTGCCATATTTATCATTGATACGGGTGCCACGGCCAATAACCTGCTTAAACTTGGTCATCGATTTGATATTTTGATCTAAGACGATTAGCTTACAAGTTTGGGCATCAACACCAGTCGTCATCAGCTCTGACGTTGTTGCTATCACTGGATAAGGTTTCTTTGGATTGATAAAGTTATCAAGCTGTGCTTTGCCCAACTCATCATCGCCCGTGATTTTCATGACATACTTTTCGTTCTTTTTGACCTGCTCTGGATTGCAATTAATCAAAGCACGGCGCATGCGCTCTGCATGATCAATATCATTACAGAACACAATGGTCTTGGCCATTGGGTCAGTACGCTCAAGGTAGCTTGTGATGGTCTGAGCCACCAATTCAGTACGCTCATCAATCACCAAACTACGATCAAAGTCTTTTTGATTATAGATACGATCTTCAATCAGCTCATCATGCTTATCTGTCTGTCCTTTGGTTGGACGCCAGCCTTGTAGATCGACATCGATATCAATTCGAACCACTTTATAAGGCGCTAAAAACCCATCTTCAATGCCCTGTTTTAAGGTATAGGTATAAACAGGATCTCCAAAGTAATAAGAATTAGATACCTCGTCAGTCTCTTTAGGTGTCGCTGTTAAGCCTACTTGTGTGGCGCTATTAAAATACTCTAATATCTCACGCCAAGCACTGTCTTCAGCAGCGCTACCTCGGTGGCACTCGTCAATGACAATTAGGTCAAAGAAGTCTGGTGCAACCTGCTTAAAGGCTTTCTGATGCTCTTCTGGACCTGTTAACGCTTGATATAAGCCTAAATGAATCTCGAAGGCTGGATCAACGGTACGGCCTTCTATTTTGGTCATCGCAGTGCCGAAAGGCTGAAAGTCATTTACTCGTGTTTGATCGACCAAAATATTACGATCTGCTAAAAACAAGATACGTTTCTTTTCTCTAGCCTTCCACAGACGCCAGATGATTTGAAATGCAGTGTAGGTTTTACCTGTCCCTGTTGCCATTACGAGTAGGATGCGATCCTGTCCACGAGAAATGGCTTCTATGGTCTTATTGATGGCTTGTAGCTGATAATAGCGTGGTGACTTACCACTGCCATCATCATGATAATCTTGAGTGATGATAGGCAGT
>NZ_JBQSXK010000041.1:0-3901 GCF_052378115.1 Psychrobacter sp. AOP30-A2-5
AACAGTTCCTATATCAGACTTTAAGTCTTCTTCGAATAAATCCCAAAATTCCTTTAAATCCTCATTGAACAAATAGGAGCCTTCAATCCAGTAATCATCATTGCTACTAGCTATATAATGAGTAGTATCTTTATGAAAAGGATGATTCAACAATATTATTTGATCGGCTTTATAGTGATAGGATGTGGTGAAAACTCTAATAACACCATATATGAAATTTGCGACATTCTCTGCTCTGTGCTTACTAAGATTACTAGAGCTCTCTGGTATAGGTATATGTAATAGACAATTGAAGATATCTTCATTACTCTTTATAAAGAAACGATAATGGTCATCCTCTTTGACTTTAGCGTAAATGCTATCTTTATGAATTATTTTTAAATTCCCAATATTTATTTCTTTTTCAGGGCTCAAACCAACTGCATTAAACGGAAAGAAGTAAGTAATCTGCTTCCTACTTCTCTTCGCTCTTTTCTGTGCCCTTGCGAGTAATTTCATACAGCCGGGTGAATCAAAACTACCATTATTCTTTAAATGTATATATATGGAGTTTCTAATCTCAGTTTCTAAATCAAGTACTGTTACACCTTCAGTAAGTCTATATTGCCTTTTGGCTATATTTTCTAATACTTTCTGAGCAGCTGATGAAAAATTGAATTGGATTAACGTGTGATCAATTTCACCTATGTCTTGGGGTGGTTTTAAAGAAGAAACTATACAATCAATATCATTGTAAAAATCACTTTTATATAACTCAGGATCTAGTCTAGATAATTTATTAAGTCTTATTGCTTCAGTTATAATGAAGTTCAAGTCTTCAATATCTTGATTAGCAGCGCTCATAGATTTATACCTTAGCTAATATGGATGACTAGCATGCCTTAACCCACATAAATAATTTAAAAACGTTTATTTAACCCTTCTCAGTCAACAGCCTAATTCCCAAGCCAATAAATACCACACCGCTTATCTTGTTTAAAATGGCTTCGATAGAGGGCTTTTTTCTCAGGTTCTCACTGAATTTTGACGCCAATAATGCTAAGCATAAGCACCATATAAAGCCAGTGACAGCAAAGGTCAGTCCTAAAATGACGAACGACACCATGCTATAAGCATAACTGGCATCGATAAACTGAGGGAAGAACGCCAAAAAGAATAATGCAACTTTTGGATTAAAGGTATTGGTGAGCACACCTTGCTTATATATCTGCCAGTGATCTAAAGGCTGAACGGGCTTTGGCTTCTCGTCATCCTGCAAACTCGCGGCTATCAAAGGCTGTTGTTTACTTATGAGCATTTTGACGCCTAGATAGCACAAATAGCTGGCACCAATATATTTTACGAGCATAAATGCCGTAGGGGAGTTAGCCAGCAACACGGACAATCCTAGCGAAGCCAGTAGCGTATGCACCAGAATGCCTGAAGTAATACCCAACACAGAATAAAACCCTGCCGTTTGCCCCTGCGAAATACTACGGGTAATGATGTACATGCTATCCGTGCCTGGGGTCAGGTTTAACAAAATAGCTGCCATGATAAACCCTAGATAGTTCTCAATCCCGAACATGGTTAAAACGTCCTTGTGTTAAGCCTAAAAATTTTTACGTTATAAAGTATTTATACATTCTATAAAATTCTTATAGGATTGATGGTAGCGAGGATCTTACGGGTTGGCAATAGAATAAATCATTCAATAAATACTGATATTAAAAACCATAAAGCAGGTTATGGCTTCAGTCTTTATCAAAATCAATAAAACGTAAATATCTTATAAAATCGCAGATACCGCAATGTGAACTCTGATAAGATATCAGAGATTAATAAGACATTTGTTGATAATAAGGATTTAAGATGAAACGTTTGGCTTATACCATTGCTGTATCTGTTTTGGCCACGACGGTTGGGATAAATGCCGCGCATGCCGAGAGAGTTTGCAAAGTAACAGATCCGACGGGTACTCCATTAAATATTCGTGATGAACCTAATGGCAAGGTTATTAATAAGCTGCGTAATGATCGCGAGGTGTATGTCACAGATACCACTTATGATAATAAAAATCGTCCGTGGGTATATTTAGAAGGCTATTACAAGGGCGAATACAGGCATTGGGGCTGGGCGATTAGAGAGTTTGTCTCTTGTTATGATCGTTGATATATTAATTTCAGCTTATCCAAACTATAATGAACTGGATATAACAAAACCAATAGACATAAAAAAGCCCAGTCACCGTATGATGACTGGGCTTTTTTATTGTTCGCTTACTAGTCTAATCTGATGCTAAGCAAAAGTGCTAATAAGTGACGCCGAATAGTGGCGTCCCCAGGGGGATTCGAACCCCCGTTACCGCCGTGAAAGGGCGGTGTCCTAGGCCTCTAGACGATGGGGACGCATAGAGTGTTATAACCAATGGTTACAACGGTATTTCACAATATCAGATAGCTTAATAAATAAGCATTGCCTAGGTGCTGATATCGTCCTACTAGCGAGTATTTATGATTACGTTTCAGTAGTACTGAGCGTTGCAATAAATAGTATGGTGGAGCTAAACGGAGTCGAACCGTTGACCCCTTGCATGCCATGCAAGTGCTCTACCAACTGAGCTATAGCCCCTCGCTAAGAGTGTGCGTATTTTATGCAAGACCGGCAGTCCTGTCAACTACTATTTTAAAAATAATGCATAAATATTTGAAAAAAAGCGTTTAAAGCTATTTTAGCTGCTTAATATGCCCAAATTAGCGTGGATTTTGCTTAAGAGAGATCTCTTTGATGGCTTTATCGGTGAAAAACTCTTCTTCGCTGCCATCAGAAAAGATAATAGCACTGCATTCAGTCGGTATGTATTGACCGCCTTTTTCTCTGACGGTTCTTATACCTTTAAAGCCAGTGATGTCAAACTTGCTTAATTTGTCTAGATTATGATTGGTATAACCACAGTAAGTAGTATATATCCATTTCAAATCTTCGAAATCTTGACCCTTTGTCAGGGTAAGCTGTGCATCATAAAGCTCTTTTACGATGGCGTCATAATATTTCTGTGCTTCTTTGAGCGTGTTAAAGACATAATCTTTGCTTTCTATCGTGACGGTTTTGGCGGCCATGTTAGCATCCAGTAAATATTCTAATGTAGTTTGGATTATCGAATTCATAATACTTCTCTTTCGGTAAAGCTATTTTTACAACTATAATTTCACCTAATGATAGTTAGTCATCTTTGACATAGCTAGGATCTCTTCTGCATCGTGGACAAATTATCTCTACATCACCTTCATCAGTCCATACAACTCTTCGTAAATCATCAGAAGGCCATGTGATACCACATATTGTACAATCACTTTCTATATCATCACTATATTCGTTATCGCAGTAAACGCACCGATATCCTGTTTCACTATTCTTTTCAGGTATCATGCTATCACTAGAGCATTCTACACAATATATTATTTGCTCATCATTAGGTGAATGACTCTCGTACCTTTCAAATTCATGGCTCTGTTTGTGGCGTTGGAGTTTTAGAATCCCCTTTATTTTTCTCAAATATGATTCAGATTGTAGAATACGCTCAGCTTGTAGATTACTCTGAGCTTGACTATTTATAAGCTGGTTCAATAGTATTCTTGTTTCACCTGCCTCCTGCAAAGTTTCTTCTGAAACACTCGCTTTTAGGTAATCTCTAGAATATTTAAGGAAAAACTCTGCGTCATACATTAGAAAATTTTTGACTTCTGCATGGTTATACATATCATCAAGTAGTTCAGGTCTTGGCTGTCGATGCTTTGTTTGAGAGTTACCGTTAAATACAGCAACTTCTAACCACCAGTCTGCCTTATTATCATCCGTTACAAAGATAATATCCTTTAGTTCTACTTCTTTTACATGGTCCAATATCTGTTGCCATATAAGA
>NZ_JBQSXK010000042.1:0-3240 GCF_052378115.1 Psychrobacter sp. AOP30-A2-5
CCTAAATCATTACCAATAACATTGGCATAAATCATCAACTCACGCGTTGCAGTGGGAACTTGGGCGCTATCAATTGCCAGCGCTCCTATGAGGGTTGACGGCATATTATTCATTACAGATGCTACGATAGCTGATAGAAAGCCTGTGCCGACCGTCGCAATGACGTTACCTTGCTGTCCTAACCAGTTTAGTATTTGCGCGCCATATGCCGTGAGTCCTGCGTTACTTAAGCCATAAACCACTAAATACATACCGATGGAAAACAAGACAATTTGCCAAGGAGCTTTACGTAGAACGTGGGTCACAGAAAATTTGGTATCACGACCGCCTTGCCACCAGCGACCTGCGATTGCCATAAGCACTAGCGCCGCGATACTAGTCACCAATGAAATCACAAGACCTAATGACTCGGTGGCAAAATAAGCGATAAGTAGTAAGGCCAATAATGGAAAGGCCGCTCGAAAAACCAAAGGGTCTTTGATAGCGGATTGCGGTGAGCTTAGACTATCCATTGAATAATGCTTCGGGATATGTCGCGCATAGACAAGCCATAATACCAGTAGCGTTGCGATAACAGATACGATATTCACTGGCACCATGACTGCCGCATAGCGACCAAAACCAATATCAAAATAATTAGCGCTAACGATGTTGACTAGATTAGACGTTATTAATGGCAGACTTGCGGTATCGGCAATAAAGCCAGTAGCGATGATAAAGGCTAAAGCTGATTTGGGTGCAAAATCAAGGCGCAGCAAAATGGCAATGACAATAGGAGTAAGCAATAACGCCGCCCCATCATTAGCAAAAAAGGCAGCAATGAATGCGCCTAAAATAACAATCATGGGAAACAGTCGCCGACCTTGACCATTACCTAATCTTGCAACATGCAATGCTGCCCAGCCAAAAAATCCAGCCTCATCTAATATCAATGAGATGATGATAAGCGCGACAAAGGTAAAGGTGGCATCCCAGACGATATTCCAGACGATAGCCACATCTGATAATTGCACCACCCCTAGAAGCAGGGCAACTACTGCGCCGCCCATTGCACTCCAACCGATACCCAGTCCTTTTGGCTGCCATATGACTAAAGTCAAAGTGACAATAAAAATCGCTAATGCGAGCATAAAGGTGCCTTAATAAAACAATGGTATTAGAGAAGGTTAACGTTAGATACGCTTGAGTTTAGAGTGATTTTTGATTTACACGCTGTGATACTTCCTCACGACTCTCTACGCGCTCAGAATAACGATCGGTTAGATAAGTGGAGCGACCACGTGTGAGCCACGTAAACTTCACTAATTCCTCACACACATCAACGATACGCTGATATAAAGGCGAATTAAGCATACGATTATTGTCATCAAACTCTAAAAAAGCTTTCGGAACAGACGACTGATTGGGTATGGTAATCATACGCATCCAGCGGCCCAAGATACGCAGCTGATTGACGGTATTAAAGCTCTGACTGCCGCCACTGACTTGCATTACTGCCAGCGTCTTGCCTTGAGTCGGTCGAACGCCACCTAATGACAGTGGAATCCAATCAATCTGCGCTTTCATGATGCTAGTGATACTGCCATGGCGCTCAGGGCTAACCCATAGCATGCCCTCAGACCACGCTGCTAGCTCACGTAACTCTCGTACTTTCGGATGATTAGCATCGGTACTATCAGGTAACGGTAAACCTGTGGGATCAAAGGTACGCACCTCGCAACCATACCAACGCAATACCCGACTTGCCTCTTCACTTGCTAATTTAGAGAACGAGCGTTCACGTAAAGAGCCGTATAGCACCAATATTCTTGGTGGATGACGGGGATCATTTGCACCAATCAGAGCCTCAATATCAATCGGTTGCAGCTCTACTGCATCTATATTTGGTAACTCCGTTAAATCGACAGAGGCGTCTAAACTATTATCTTTAGTAGATTGGACTATTTCACCATCTTCTTTGGTAAAACGACTCACTGGATTGTCTAATAATTCAAATACCCGCTCCGAAGGTCGGCACAGCGCTGCGCCGCTAGAGGTCACCACAATAGGACGATTCATCAAAATAGGATGTGTCATCATGGCATCAATCAGTTCATCATCAGATAACGTAGTATTATCCAAACCAAGCTCATCATAAGGCGTACCTTTCTGACGTAGAAGCTCACGCGGTGAAAGTTTCATCAAGCCTAACAGCTCAATCAAATATTCACGAGTAGGCGGTGTTTTGAGGTATTCAATGACGTTCGGTTGCTCGCCTGAAGCCTTCATGATGGCCAAGGTATTGCGAGAGGTACCACAATTAGGGTTGTGAAAAATGATAGGTGTCATAACGACCTTTTTATAGTGTTAGAAGGGTTTGTATTCTTAAAAAAATAGTAGCTTAGCTGTTGGGTTTGTCGGATGGGTTGATATTACAGGCACTCAAGCTGTCCAAAAGAGAGCCAGATAACTCTGGGTGACCTGCACAGCAGTCTTTTAACAAGAATTGAATGACATCTTCGACATGCGCAAGAGACGCACGATAAATAATCTGGCGGCTTTGTCGTTGTGAGCTTACCCATCCTGCCCGGGCAAGCACGGCTAAATGAGCCGACATCGTATTATGTGGCACACCAAGATTGCGAGCGATTTCACCAGCAGGCAGACCATCAGGCTCATGACTAACCAATAGTCTAAAAGCTTTTAATCGAGTGTCTTGAGAGAGCGCAGCAAAGCTGGCAGTAGCATTTATTATTTCCATAAGTCCAATAATATAGACATATAAAAATAAATCAAGATATTTTATGAGGTCTTCATGAACTGGCTTTCTCAAGCTATAACTGTCTAAATCGAGTTGAGTATTAAGAAACCCCTTGCACAAAATCAATCAAAGCGGGAGTATTTTCTCTAGCACTACGTCCAGCACCAATTAAAGTAGCTGAACCTGGACTTGCCCAATCGCCATAGCCAAATAGCCATAAACGAGGCTCTTTTATAGATTGGCCTTGTTTTACTTCTACCTTACCATCATCCTCTAGCACACCCAAATTGGCTATATGGTCAAGCTCTGGTTTGAACCCAGTGCACCAGATCACCGCATCGATTTGTTCCTCACGTCCATCGTTCCACACGACACCTTGCTCAGTAAATCGGCTAAACATAGACACCGCTTTTAAAATACCTTTATCACGAGCCGCTTTCACTGGAGGCACCATAACAATGTCACCAATTCCGCCCACCGGTGCATCTCCATTATTACCC
>NZ_JBQSXK010000043.1:0-3199 GCF_052378115.1 Psychrobacter sp. AOP30-A2-5
AGCAGGGTGAACCTTAAGCGTCTTACACAGACTAACGCCAAGGCTCACTAAAACCGCTGGGGACAACAGCTGGTCAATCAAATTGATACTGATGCCATCAGTCATCTCATAGACCGCAGTTGACTGACAACATGGACAGATGGTTTTCATAAACACTCCTTTTATTTTGGGCATAAAAAAGGCCTGCACGAGGCAGACCTTTATTGATTGAATGTCGATTAGATTAGGCGCTTTATTAACTACTAATGCGCTATCTCATTAAAATAGTATATATTTGAAATTATTTTGTTCTTGGTGTTAGTCTCCGACGCTTGGTATTGCGGTAAGTACCACGACCAAAGCTACGCATATCCGATATCATCACTTTAAGTTGCTGTCCACTCTTTTCAGGCTTGGTCAGATACGATGCTGTTCTTACCGCATTTTCGACTTCAAGTGAGTTATTACGATAGATCATACCCATCCCTAAAAGGTTTTGTTGATCATACTTCCACTTGTTTGATGAAGTATTCCAGTTATAGTAGGTTCCAACTCCATCTGTAATATGACGCCATTTTTCTCCCACCTCTTTACCTAGATAATAATCATTCTGTCGTTTTGAACCATCATAGATGAGGAGTAAGTGACAGTGAAGACCATCATTCATATCTCCTTGCTCTAATGCCCAAGCATACCCTTGTAAATGCTCAAAGCATGTCTTTTTATTCCCTATAAGATCTCTCATATGATTCATATGAGCATGAAAGGTTTCTATATCCACAAGGTGACTCTCTTCTCTTGTGTACTTTAAATCGACGTAGACAAATAACAATTTTGAATAATGATTAATCAGTTCTCGAATATAAATTTCGAGTTCCGCTTTATTTGCAATCTCCTGATCGCGCCAAAGATCATCTTTAACATCGATAGCATTTTCATAGTATGAGAGCCTATCGATAAAGAACTGAGTTTTATCGTGATCCCAAAAGACGTCGCAAGGATATGAATCGCCAACGATACTGTTAGTACTGTAGATAAATGCATTAGCTGTTTCTGAATAACCCAATTCCTCATCAAGGGTATTCATGAATGGATGATATAAATCATTAAGTCGGTTTCTTACTTCTTCGAAACCAAGCTTATTGGATAGAGTACCTCTAACTAATTTATCGACGTTAGAGACAACTTGAGGTTGATTTAGATGTGAATATGACATGATCCTGTTCCTATGTGAGTGTGGTGTTCATAGAGTAGGGTCAGTCAGTATTTTTTTATGACGGATGTTTAGAGTTGTTTATTTAATAATATAAATAACCTACTAAGAAGAAGCGGTTTAAGTGCAGAGTTCTCAGGGTTAATACATACTATAAATTGTGGATTTCGAGTATTTTGAGCAACAAATACAGGAATGGAGTTACCTATTATGATATGACAGCCAACTACCTCTAGATATTAGATCAACCTATTAAATTGGATAAACCATTAGTCATTCAATTTAATAGGTTTCTAAATACACTTATTATCCGGTTTGATGTATAGCATATAGTGCTTACTTTTGATGATTAGAATTTGAAATAACTTGAAAAAAAACCTAGCTCATAATATTCAATGATTTAAGTGCCAATAATGCACGTAAGACATTACTTTAAAGGGCTTAAGTTGACTTTTTCCCAGAAAAATACTAGAAAATTACTACTTGATTTAGTGTATATTAGTAGGTTTTCACTAGGTTAAATCTAGTTATTTTAGGGTAGAATTCGTTATGAGTAAGATACCAATATATGAAAACAATACTGTAGATCGACAATTATCAACCTACAACGATGCTAAAGATTTAAGTTCAGAGGGGTACAATGCAAATGACAAAAGTGAGCTGTTAAGTAAAGCAGCAGTTAGCGAGTCAATCAAAGACTTTAAGAGTGAGCGAAGATCAATAGATAATTTTTTCTCATTTCTGAAAAAAATAAGCGATCGTGAGGCTATGTCTTTGTTACATGCAAGAGACATACTAGAAAATAATAGTCGGAAATTAAAGATACTTAATATTGATGATTATAAAATATTACTGATTGATTATTTATACCGTCATCATAATCCTATTGAAGAATATACGACCCTGCTCAGCTATAAATCAAAAAACTTCTTACCTGAAACTTATATAAGTTGGTTTCAGGATAATTTACGACACTCATTATTTTTAGCATACCTAATCGAAAGTCCGTTAAAAAATCAAGTTTATACAGGTAGGAGTGAGTTACTCGAGTTAGTAATCACTTATTTGCTATACAATATTAACAGTTTTGATCATAGCTATAGACGCACTCTTCCTACTTATAATACTTTCATAGTATGGGAAGCAGATAATGGGATAGCTACCGGAATAATCCATGCAAAGTCAATCTATCTTAAAAACCGTGTAGAAAATAGACAAACTAAATGGATAGATGTTGATAATCCTAATCAAATCAACTGGATTTATGACTATTTAGATAGAGCAGATAATCAACATATCATACTAAAAGATACGTTTTTTCCTGAGAGCATTGTGGAAAAATACGAGCTTATTCTTGCAAGTTTGGATGTATTATCTAACGTTGAAAGCCCTGAGATAGGCACTAAAAATAACAAAGGTTTCTCTCTAAGAAGCTACATACTGTACAGCATGAAAAAAGCATGGGATGGTCAAAAAAGTTATGAAGTCAAAAGTAAAGTGAGCGATGGCAAGATAAAAGTGTATAAATCAAACCAATCCAAATTAGAAGCATTGATGGCTTTCAGTGGAGTTACAGCAAATCAGTTTATCAATAATTCGATAGAGGCAATGTATGATGAGCTCCTTGTAAGTAATACTAAAGCATTAAATCAAGGCGGTGCTTCAGACTAACCTTATACGTGTTACAAGTCTATCAACAGCTTCTGCCATACCGTATTACGTTCATAGCTTGTGTTACACTAAAACCTCTTTAAGTAATAATATTTAGTTACTCTTAAATTATAAAACTGAAAAACAAACCTTAAGTATACTCACGAGTGTACTAAATTATATTTATTAATATTTTTATATATAAATCAAACACTTAATTACTTATTACTGTTCCGGCTCCGGGTACCATTATATTAAAAGGCTTCCAAGCAATTGGAAGCCTTTTTTTTATTGTGCAATTTCTCTTATTAAACTAAATTTTTTCCACTATTTAGACAATTTGCTAGTAATCACCTG
>NZ_JBQSXK010000044.1:0-2908 GCF_052378115.1 Psychrobacter sp. AOP30-A2-5
GAAACATATTTAACCATCTATTTTAAAGACTTCTCTATGAACATCTTCAATCGCCTGGTTAATAAATTTATTTGGAGTTTGATTTACATTCTTAGCTAATGCGACAAGCTTCTCCTTGTTTTTGTTAGTTATATTGAGAACGAGTTTATCTTTAGAATTTTTGGTATCGGTCCCCAGTTGAACCCAAGCTTTTTTCATTCTTTGTATTACGTCTATTCTCTCTGAGTTACCTCTACTAATAATTTTGGTATCTCCCTTACGTTTCTTTAAAATTGCTAAGCTTTCAACATCCGTTCCCTCAACATTTGAAAGAATATCTAAGCTTGCAATTATCAGTTCATATTTTTCTTCTTTAGTTTGAGGGAAAAATATATCCTCAAGTATGATATATGAACGCTTTTCTTCATTAAGGTAATTATAAGTCCAGTCAATTTGGTGCTGATTAGAAGAATCAAGCCATTTTAGATCTTTTTCTTTACTACGATTTTTTAAATAGACAGATTTTGCGTATAGTATATCGACAGTCTTATGCTCTCCAACTCCCTTGTAATCAACTTTGTAAGCAGGAAGGTTTTGAGTGTATTCCTCAATAAACATATGTATTTCATAGCGTAAATAATCAGTCACTACGCTAATTAATTCTTCTCTCCCCTTATAAGCATTAATAAATATTGAGTCTTTAACTAAATATGCTAAAAATAGCGAACATCGCAGGTCATCTTTGAACCAACCTAAATACTCTTCAGGTAAAACGTTATGTATTTTATATAAGATTAATTCTCTATATGTCGAGAGAGGGTCCTGTCTACTTTGAAGATAGGTAATCAACAGATTTCTATAATCTCCACTATCTAAACCTATATTTTCTAAACTTCTGTTATCTAAAATGTTGCTGACATGAAGAAGAGACTTAGCATCGTTATTACTCAATTTTTGTAAATCAGCGTGAAAAGCTTCTACCGATTTCCTACGGAATTTGTCATCTTTTATATAGTCATCAACTTTATGCCTTAACCATTTGGATCGTGCATATCTTTCTATTGCTTCGTCAGAAACACGATCTACGCTGTTATTTAAAGTAGTTTGAGGCTTATCCATACTTTGAAGTTGATCCCAAAGACTTATATCCATCGTTATTTTCCTAAAAATAGAATAGTAAAATTATAGTTTATTTATATGAAAATACAATAAACTTACTATATAATTTCTAGTATTTTTCTAGAGAAAAACAGCCTCATGCCTTATGAATACAGATATCTTCAGCGTGTTAGGATTGATAAAACCTTTAAATCCTAAAAACAGCTTTCTTAAAGCTCTCACTTCTCACTAGGTACTATAAGAGTCTCGGTTTCTATATCTGTTTTAACTAATGCTTAATGGCAAAGTATTATATGTCTAAAGGCAAGTTGAATTTTTGAAATTCTAGCTACATTTACTACGTAACTCCCCACTTGCATACTCACTGATAACTCAATGTTTTTAGTCTTACAAACTACCCGTATTAGCAGTGAATCACATATTGAGCTAATCCGGTTATTAATATTATTAGTAAATAATTAGTAAATACATATTTGACTAATGTTTATTAAACTTATATTCAATCGTAGTAATAAAATATCTATCAGCCTAAGACTATGAACATCTAACCTTGGGTAAAATAAAATGAACACACTTTCCTTAGGGCATGACTACGTCGTCGCCAAAGTTGATAAACTAGTGACCGATATTCTTAGCCCTAACACTCGAATTAATATCCAACAAATAAGCGAGCAGTTGAACATTTATTATCAAGCAATGACGTCCTTATATAATGACGAATTACAGTACACTGCTTCGATAGAATGGTTTATAGGTAGTTGCTACCTTGTTTGTGGTAATTGCTATCCTAGCGAGCTTATCTGGGATAAAGCAATGACAAAAAAATTCATAGATACGCTCAGTTGTTATAAGCATGATTTTGCTATGGAAATTTCTAACTTTGCCCTTCGAGAGCAACGTAATAGCTACTCACTTCGTCAGTACATGAATTACTGTTTAGAGTATGCACGCGTACTTATCGTGAGAGTTGATTTAAAGATAAGATTAGAGTTCGCGCATCTTGTCGGTATCGAGAATTTTAGTGATTTTCTAGTTCAGCTCATGGATAAAATACAAAGGGATAGAGCAAGAGCGAATAGAAAAAAGAATACAAATAGAACTGTCAAAGACAAGGGTTGTTTCGAAGACTTAAGAGGTTATATTTGGGCGATAGAACAAGGAGTTGATACTGGTGGTTTGCATTGTCACATGTTATTGATATATAACGGTGATAAGCGTCAGCTTGACTGGTTCTTAGGTTATGCTATCGGAAAGAAATGGATTGAAATAACAGATGGATTGGGCTGTTATTTCAATTGTAATACCACCCATCATAAACGAGACTATAAGCGCCAAGATAAGCTTGGCATAGGTATGATTCGTAAGAGTAACCAGCTAGAGGTGGATAACGCTATAAATGCTGCGCTTTACCTAACTTGCCCTGAGAAGTATGAGCAGCGATTAAAAGCCAAGTTACTTGGCATGCGTAGCTTTGGTCATGGTCAATACCATAATACAAAGCGTCGAGGTCTCCCACCCATACCAAAATAATCTCAGGTATATACTATTTTAATGAGATAGCGCATTAGTAATTAGTAAAGCGCCTAATCCAATCAACATTTAATCAATAAAGGTCTGCCTCGTGCAGGCCTTTTTTATGCCTAAAATAAAAGGAGTGTTTATGAAAACCATCTGTCCATGTTGTCAGTCAACTGCGGTCTATGAGATGACTGATGGCATCAGTATCAATTTGATCGACCAGCTGTTGTCTCCTGCGGTTCTCGTCAGCCTTGGCGTTAGTCTGTGCAAGACGCTTAAAGTTCATCCTGCG
>NZ_JBQSXK010000045.1:0-2874 GCF_052378115.1 Psychrobacter sp. AOP30-A2-5
CCAAAGCAAAGGTTATTTACTTAAACAATTTTTATAAAGCTAATCTGAAGTGGACGCTAAACACTATAGATAATGATACTCAGTATCAGGTTTCTATTCATAAAGATGGTCAAATCTATCCGAGAATGCCAGTAATACTCAAATCTAACGGCTTGCCCTGGAATATAGGTAATTCATATTTAATAGGACTGCTAAGTCAGCCTAGCCTATCTAATCTAAGAAGTCTCTCATCAAGGGCGATATTTTTAAAATTCTACTTACAGTATTTAGAAGATAGTAATCAAAACTTTTTAGACCTTCCTAAGACATACTCCAAACGCGCTCCTCAGAAATTTAAAATTTTTATGGTCGATGTACTTAACAAGTATAACTTTAGTGCCACTTATATAAACAACATCCTCTCAACGGTAGCTCATTTTTATAGAGAAATTATTCATCAATCATTGTTACCGTTAAATAGTTTCGAAAACGATCCTTTCACTGAAGTTAATAAAAGAATAATGACTGAAAACTCAGTAGGGTTAAGTAGGTTTATTGAAGTCACTACCAGTGACCTTAAAGTTAAAAGCAGTCGAAGTCCATATCCTCAGCTTGGTAAAATTAGGGATGGAGGAAGTTTGAGACCATTAACTCTGAGGGAGCAAGAAATTATTTTTCAAGCCTTCAGAAATAACCTTGCTTCAATTGAGCTTGAACTTATGATTAGGATTGCCATTATAACTGGCGCCAGACAGCAAACTATTTGTACTTTAAGTATAGCGTGTATAGAAGAAGCTAATGAGATTTTGGAGAATGACCCTTCTTTAAATTCAGTCGTCATTAATGCTGGTCAAAGATTTCGTGCTGACTCCAAATCTAGCAGACATAACAGGCTGCATTTTAATAGAAAATTAATAAATGATTTAATTAACTATATTTATAGTGAACGTGCAGAGTATAGAAGAAACCATATTAATAGTTTTTATGGTCATACTAGTGAAAATTATGTGTTTCTGACTCGTGTAGGAAACCCTTATCTATCAGCTCAGCGAGAGATAGCAGCCCGTCAAACGCCAAAGCCCGAATGGAATGAAAGCGCTCCTAGCATGAATATTAAAAGCGGACAATCTTTAAGAAATGAGTTAGATAGGTTTGTTAAAAAAATTCAAGCATATGAAAGTGGATTTTGTAAATTCTCATTCCATGATCTTAGGGCTACTTCAGGTATGAATCTAGTTAGATCAATGAGAGAAAAACATTACCCAGATTCAAAAGTATTTGATTATGTCCGACAGCATTTAAATCATAAAAATATTAAAACAACAGAGGTTTATCTAAGTTTTGATGCTGAAATTGAAGAATTCAATGAGATCCAAGAGGGCTTTGGCGAAATATTTAACCGAATAGTAGAGTATTAATGACTATTATACTTAAGAGCAGAAAAGTCATTGTGGTAAATATTGATGACATAGCTAAAATCAATAAAGCTCAATGTTTAATTCTTGAAGGCCGAAAAGCAAATGGAAGTATATTCAAGGTTGATATAGGTAGAATTTGCTATACCATCAGAGAAGAAGACTCAGGTAAGGGTCTCCATAAAACAAAGAAATATCTAACTGGAGCTGTAGATCCTCAGAGTTTATCGCTGAAACGCTCTAAATGGCTCAAAGATTATCTACTACATATACTCAGTAAGGGGTTAAGAAGAGACCATCCCAAATTCTGTGTAACTGACGTTTAGATTAAATACTTACACAAAATTTAGGAAGGTCTCCCAGATTCTTATCAAAGACTTCATCATCTATTATTCGCCAAACGGCAACTTGCTGATGGTCTTTGGTGGTGACTAGATTTAAAGTTTGTTCAATCATTGCTTGAGGTCTCATATCCTTATGATGTTTATTTGCTTCAAACCCAGTTACTTTACACTTAGCGGTTTAATTAAGCTACTTACTTGAGCTATTTGCTTCAGTTATTAGGCTTGGCTACTTACTCAACTTCAATATTCTAAAGGCGCCCTGAATAACTAAAGCAAATACGATGCTACCAATAATCAAATCAGGCGTACTAGAGTGTAACCAATTAACCAAAATCCCTGCAACAATTACCCCTAAATTGATAATCACATCGTTTGAAGTGAAAATCATACTGGCTTGCATATGGGCTTCTTCTTTGCTTTTCGATTTTTGTAGTAAATAGAGGCAAATCGAGTTTGCAATTAGCGCAAGAATCGATATGACTATCATGGTAGAAAAGTCAGGTAACTGCTCATTGCCAAAGAAACGTCTTAGTACTTCTAAAAAACCAAGAATCGCTAGCGTAATTTGAAAATATCCGGCAATTCTAGCAATCCGTTTTTTCTTAATGACCGTTCCACCGACCGCAAATAAGCTAATTCCGTACACGAAGCTATCTGCTAACATATCTAAGCTGTCGGCGACCAACCCCATCGAACGAGAAATCAGTCCCGTGCTCATTTCAATAATAAAGAAAGCAAAGTTAATGACCAGCACTATCCATAGTAGCTTTCTTTGCTCAGCATCTTTTTTGTGACTAGAGTCAGCATCAATTTTAAAATTATTGTTGGGATCAGAGGGGTCAATGGTTTCGGTCGAGAGTAGGGTGTCTCCTAATTTTAGGTCATGAATAGCAGTCTCTATCCCTTCTATATTGTCATGATGAAACACAGTTAATTGACGGTTAGGAATGTCGAACTCAAGATGTTCAATATTCGAGTGGCCCTCTAATTTCATTCGGATTAGGTTTTCCTCCGAAGGGCAGTCCATCTTCGATATTTTAAAAGTTGTTTTATTCATAGCTACATTTATATCCGGGTGGTGGTTCAAATGCCCAGCCTGTCTAAGTGACAATATAAAGAAAAATGGTTTCAAAAGC
>NZ_JBQSXK010000046.1:0-2707 GCF_052378115.1 Psychrobacter sp. AOP30-A2-5
ATAGGCGTGGTTGCAGGTACAACAGTCGCAGCGCTTATAGAGATGACTCAGTCTCATCAAGCGCTACCGCTGCTAGTGAATCAGCAATATCGCTGTGATGACTGCTCGCATGTCTTCACCAGCTTTCATTAATTCATTTAACCCACTTCACTTACCTTACTTAATCATCAATAAAAAGGAATATTATCATGGCACATTTAGTCGAAAGTATGGCGTACGTAGGCGAAACCCCTTGGCATGGTCTTGGCAATGAGCTATCACCTAAGCAGCCGTTAGAGGTTTGGGCAAGCGAGGCAGGGCTTGATTGGCGTATTGAGTCATCCGATGTCAGCTACATGTCAAGCAATGACAAAGGTCATAACCTCATCATGCCCTTTGCTGAGAACAAGGTGTTGTACCGCAGCGATAACCTAGAGCCCTTATCGGTGGTTAGTCAACGCTATCAAGAAGTACAACCGCGTGAGATTTTAGAGTTCTATCGTGATCTTACAGAGCAGTCTGATTTCGAGCTAGAGACTGCTGGGGTGCTCAAGGGCGGTCGAAAGCTATGGGCATTGGCTCGTACAGGCCAGTCAGCAACGCTCAAAGGTAAAGATGTTAGTAACGGCTATCTATTACTGGCAACGGCCTGTGATGGGACGCTTGCGACCACAGCACAGTTCACTAATATTCGTGTGGTCTGTAATAACACCCTTGCTGTTAGCTTAGCTAACGGAAGCGGTGGTGTGGTCAAAGTTCCGCATAGCACATCTTTCAATGCTGATAGCGTCAAGCAGCAATTAGGCGTGTCGGTGAAGCAGTGGGAGGAGCACGTTTATGAGATGAAGCAATTGTCGGAGCGTCGTGTCACTCAAGCGGATGCCGCTAATTATCTCAGCCGTGTGTTCAATGACCAAGACAATGACCTTATCTTGTTTAATAGCGCTAAAAAGCAAAAGGATGCTGTTCCTAATGCCAAAGCGATGAATAAGGTGATGCAGATGTTTAACGGTCAAGGGCGCGGTGCTGATTTAGATGCCGCCCGTGATACGGCTTATGGGCTGTTATGTAGTATCACGGAGTACGTTGATCATGAACGTCGAGCGATGAGTACCGATAATCGTCTCAATTCAGCATGGTTCGGTGCTGGAGCTAAGCTTAAGCAAAAGGGTTTAGAGGAGTCACTACTGATGCTTGCTTAATCAAGGATATCTAACGTATAGAAACACAATCAACCACGCCTTAGCGCGTGGTTTTTTTATGTCCATTATTTAACCAGCCACCTTAATTCATGAAGCCATTTATAAGGAATTTATTATGGAAACCATCGCATTAAACACAACCACTCAGCCAAGACGCGCAAAGCGTTCAACTGCCAAAGCCAAAACAACGCACATACCTTCAAAAACAAAAGCCAACATTGAGTACTCAACGCCTTTAATGCCATCGACTCAATCAACCACCGCTAAACGTCTTGTCAGTACCAAAGATTTGAGCCGTGAAGACTGGTTAGCCGTTCGCAAGCAAGGCATTGGCAGCTCTGATGCAGCCGCTGCCTGCGGTATCCATCCGTACCTATCCATGCTTGAGCTATGGATGATAAAGACAGGGCGCATGACCTCAAACATCGATGAAAGCATTGAGGGTTATTCTCCACTGTACTGGGGTAATACGCTTGAGCCGATGGTCGCTAAATACTACCAAGAGCAGACAGGCAATAAAGTACGTCGGGTGAATGCCGTCTTGCAACATGCTGACCCTGATAATCACTTTATGCTAGCCAATCTAGACTATGCAGTGACAGGCAATGACGAGGTACAGATACTAGAGTGCAAAACAGCAGGGGAACATGGCGCGAAGCTTTGGAAGCATGGCGTACCGCTCTATGTGACTTGCCAAGTGCAGCATCAGCTAGCGGTCACAGGTAAAAGCGCGGCGCATATCTGTGTACTGCTATGCGGACATGAAGCCAAAATATACAAGGTTGAGCGTGATGAGCAGCTGATTAATAGCATTCTGTGGCATGAGCGTCTGTTTTGGCAGTATGTTGAGACCGACACCCCACCAACCCCTGACCATAGCGAGTCAGCAGCGCGAGCATTAAAGCAGCTTTATCCAAAGCCTAAGCCGTCAAGTAAAGTTGATTTGCGAGACGATGAAGGCGCTAACAAGCTGTTTGATAAGTTGCTTAATCATCGCATGTCTATTGAGGAGCTAGAGCAACGTCATGACCAGATTAAGCATCAGCTACAAACGCTTATCAAAGATAATGAGGTGGCGATCTTCAATAAAGGCGCTATTTCATGGAAGCGCTCTAAAGATAGTATCGGTCTTGATAGTAAAGCGGTTATCAAGGCACATCCTGACTTACTCACTCAATTTAGTAAAACAAAGCAAGGCAGTCGTCGCTTTGTGATATTAAACGATTAATCACTCAGCACTTAACCATCCATCTAGTCAATAGAAACAGCGCATAAAAAGCCCACCTATCACAGGTGGGCTTTTTTATTTCTTTAATAAACCACACAAGGAATATAACCATGATTAAAGGTCTCACGATAACTCCACCAGTTCTAGGTCGTATTAGCATCGGTAAAGTCGTTCACAAAGACGGTAAGCGTCTCCCTGCTAAGGATGACCAATTCACTATCACTAGCCAAGTCCAAAACAAGGATGGCTGGATTAATCATCCACTTGATGAAAAACTTCGTGCGAATAATGACGGTAA
>NZ_JBQSXK010000047.1:0-2552 GCF_052378115.1 Psychrobacter sp. AOP30-A2-5
TAAAAACCAAACAGGAATTGAAACTGAGCCGCTTGAGAAAGATGGCGTAGTTTATGGTTTCTCAGCTAAATACTACGAAGTATCTATTAGTGATAGAAAAAAAGAAATTATTGAGGCTATTACAAAAGCCAAAAGTAAGAACTCTGAAGTAGACGTTATTTATTTTTATATCAATCAGGAGCTATCTGAAAGCTCTCTAAAAGACAGAAAGAAAGCTAGCTATGAAGTCGAAATAAATGAAGCTTGTAAAAAGCTTGGCGTCTCACTCGAATGGCGTGTACCTAGTCATTTTGAACTTCAACTAGTTTTACCAAAGCATAAGTATATTCAAGACCTGTTTTTTAGCTTAAATCCAACTTTAGATAAGTTGCGCGACAGTGTTTTTGCTCATAACACTAGTATCTTAAACGCTATTCGTACCAAAATCAGCGTAAATCAGCAGCAGATAAAAATTGAGCGCCAAAATTATATTTCAGAAATTGAAGAGCTTACGCGTGGGAATAAGCACATTATCTTATCTGGTGAGGGTGGTAGTGGTAAAACAGCTATTCTTAAAGAGTTTTATCAGCAATATTCCCTTGATATACCTATATGTATATTCAAAGCCACAGAGTTAAACGTTAATCATGTTAGTGATTTATTCCGTTTTGAACATAACTTTTCAACTGCTGACTTCTTAAGTACCTACGAAAATGAAATTACTAAATTATTTATAATTGATTCTGCAGAAAAGTTAGCCGACTTAAGCAATCAAAACGTGTTACATGATCTAGTTAATAGTCTCACAGCACACGGTTGGACGATAATCTTTACTACGCGTGCCTCTTATTTAGATGACTTACGTTTTCACATAAATGAAAGCTACCAGCTACAGTGTGAGGTTTTAGAGGTTGAGTTGTTGTCAGGTAAAGAGCTAATTGAAATATCTGATGAATTTGAAATTGTTTTACCTAATAATGATAGTTTTAAGGATAGACTAAGAAATTTATTTTATCTTAATGAGTATATTGCCTACTATCAAAGTGAAGAAGCTATCAGTAATTTTACTAGTTTTATAGACTTACTTTGGAAAAAGAAAATTCAAAATAGCCTTGTCAAAAAGGAAAATATTCATATTAAGAGAGGTCGATGTTTAGAAAAAATTGCAAAGCAGCGCGCTGACACTAATCGTTTCTATATTACTGGTGATAGCCTTCCTCAGGATGCATTATACCAGCTAAGAGTAGATGACATCTTAGGCTATGATGAGCAATACGACGGATATTTCATTACTCATGATATATTCGAAGAGTGGGCTTTAAACCATATTATAATCAAGAATTACCAAAACTACGTAAATATTGAGGATTTTTTTAGAGAGCTAGGTAATTCACTAGCAATCAGAAGGGCTTTTAGACTTTGGCTATCTCAGAAATTAATAGAAGAAGATACTGATATTAAAAGGTTCATTAATAATGTCTTTGTCAGTGACATAAGCCAGTTTTGGAAAGATGAACTATTGGTTTCAGTGTTACTGTCAGAGTACTCGTTCGAGTTTTTTAAACTATACGAAAATGAGTTGATAGCAAATAATTTTTTTATTTTAAAACGTATTATATTTTTATTACAGGTTGCCTGTAAAGATGTTGTATCTTTGCTACAGAATACTAGACCCAAAGGTAAAGGTTGGCAAGCAACTATTGATTTTATCTATAAGCATCAGCTTAATTTTTTTGAAAGTAATAGAAATAGAGTTCTACCGATCTTATTGGATTGGTGTCAAAGTAACCCTAGAGGAGAAACTACAAGACTTACTGGTTTACTTGCAGTTAGTATTCTAAAGAAGACAGAACAAGGAGAACATATATACTCTCGAAACGAAGATAATAATATTTATAAAGTTGTTTTTGCGTCATGCCGTGAAATAGAAGACGAAATAAAGGAAATCTTTGATAAAGTCATTGAGCATGTTTGGGTTGAGCATAATGATCCGTATCAAGACTTCTGTGTAACGATTCTAAATAAATGCTATTTAGCTATTCCATTAATACAGCTATTACCAAAATCAATCATTGAACTATGTGAAATATTCTGGATCGTAAAGAAAGATGATGATTTCTACCGTTCGTTGAAATATAACCCTGATATGGAAACGAGATATGGTATTAAAGATAGTCATGATTTTAAATATTACCCCGCAAGTGCTCACCAAACACCTATCTATTGGTTACTAAATACAAAAGACTACTCAAATGCAATCGATTTTATCATTCGTTTTACGAACTATGCCGTAGCAAATTATGCTCAATCAGAGTTAGGTAGAGAAGATGTTGCCAAAGTTAAAATATACACTCAAGATAAAGAAATCTCACAATATCATAGTTTCGCATTATGGACGATGTATAGAGGTCACGGTAGCCCTGTAACACCTTATTTACTTCAATCTATACATATGGCATTAGAGAAATTCCTAATACAAATTTCAAATGATGAAAACATTGATGATTATATTGTTAGAGTACTATTACTGCGTATTTTAAATACAGCAGAGTCAACATCTATAACGGCCATTG
>NZ_JBQSXK010000048.1:0-1920 GCF_052378115.1 Psychrobacter sp. AOP30-A2-5
GTTAGCATAAAGCTTAACTAGTACAGTTCGTTTTTTACACTGAATCTATCTGTTTATTATATCGTTATGCTTGTTAGGAAATCTATTTTTGATATTTGATTATTAAAAATTGTTTGTTTTATTAACATCCCAAATATGCTCTACGTAGAATTTAAAATGATACTTTCTACCTTGAAAAAATACTTGATAACCTAGCCATCCATAAATCTGATTCTACACCACTACCTAGGGAAAAACTATGTAAGGGCTGAGAAGGGTCTTTAATTTCCACCTTAATCACATTCATTTGTCTTGTGCTGGATTGATTTGTGCTGACTTGATAGTAGCTAATTATATCACTGTAATCACATATGGTGATATGAGGTTCACTACTGGGATTAATAGTAAAAACAATTTTTTTAGCATTATCGTCTATTATTATTCCGGATGCTTCATAAGATGGATTAATCCCATTTCTTATAGCCAGTTTCTTATAGTGATCATGAACATTATTATGAAATACCCCTACATTACCTGTGAGATAACGTTTTATTTTATCAAATACAGATAAGCCAATAAAAACGAGTAAAAAAATTAAAATAAATGCTAAAAGTGCTGCACCGGCATCCCATTTTATAAATGCAATGTAACCAAATATAAACGGTAATGTTATAGCTATTAAAAATGTTTTTTTGGATAATAAAAATACAATTTTTCTAGCTTTAGGTGGATTGGAAGATTCTGTTCTAATTTTCTGTATTGACATTTTGACGCTCATTCAATGTGAAGGTTAGGAAAAGTATTTATGTATTGGAGTATACATATTACTATCTTTGAACAAGAGTTCATACTGAAAATTAGTTTGTAAGCTAGCGGATTGATTGAAAGCTGTGATACCTATAAAATAGAATATCGCTGCAATCGAAGTATTTTATGATTTTGGGTGGAGTGGATAGGAAAATTGCTTTTAAAGGTAAATGAAAACTATCGAAAGATTTTTCTTAAAACCTCTCAAAATAAAAGCTGAGCAAAATGCCCAGCCTATATCACATTTAAAAAATTTAACTATTACGCCTATTGTGCGGTCAAACCACCATCAACGACAAACTCTGAACCCGTCGAGTAGCTTGAGTCATCAGACGCTAAGAACAACACCATGCCGCTGACTTCTTCGGGCTGTGCCACACGCCTCATCGGAATAGTTTTGGCAAATGCTTCAACCGCATCTTTGGTATCGCCTTGCATAATCATCGGTGTGGCGATGACGCCTGGATGAATAGAGTTCACGCGAATGCCATGAGGGGCACACTCTAATGCTGCCGCTTTGGTCATACCGCGTACCGCAAATTTAGAATCGGTATAGCCGATAGCGCCGCCAACCAAGCCATTAATTGATGAGATATTGATGATAGAACCTTGTTTGGCGGCTTTCATCGTTGGAATGACTGCTTTCATGCCTAAAAAGACCGACACCTGATTAATCTCTAGAATCTTGCGATACGCTTCTACTGACGTATCTAAAATAGATTTGTGCGTAGTGATACCTGCATTATTAACCAGTACATCAATTTTGCCAAATTTATCTTGGGTGGCTGTAACAACTTGCGTCCAATCTTCTTCACTAGTAACGTCATGCTTAATAAATAGAGCGCTCTCGCCAAGCTCTTTTGCTAATGCGTCGCCTTTATCAGAGTTGATGTCGGTCAAGACGACTTTAGCACCTTCTTGCATACACAAACGTGCATGAGTCTCGCCCATGCCTTGGGCGGCACCTGTGATAATAATAACTTTATCTTGTAAACGCGCCATGAGTTTTCCTATTTTTTTAGTTATGAATAATGAAAGAGTATAGGACACAATCGCTAAATACTCCTTAGTGATTATGAAACTAAAAGTGAATACTTTATGTTTTTAAATGATAGCTTTAAACATAGCTTTGAA
>NZ_JBQSXK010000049.1:0-1854 GCF_052378115.1 Psychrobacter sp. AOP30-A2-5
CCATCAAATATGATTGACAGATAGGTTGAAGGTTACTTGTATGAATAATATAGAAAATAAAGTTATTGTTATCACTGGTGCAAGTAGTGGTTTAGGTGAAGCTACTGCTCGCTTACTTGCTAAAAAAGGTGCAAAGGTTGTACTTGGTGCTAGACGTACTGAAAAATTAGAGGCGATTGTTCACGACATTCGTGCTGAAGGTGGTCAAGCTGAATTTATTGGTATGGATATAACCAAACCACATGAAGTACAAGCACTTATTGAAAAGGCATTAAGCGCATTTGGTCAAATCGATGTATTGGTAAACAATGCTGGATTAATGTCTATTGCACCATTAAGTGAGCTAAAAGTTGATGAATGGGATCGTATGATCGACATTAATATTAAAGGTGTTCTTTATGGTATAGCAGCTACACTGCCTGTTTTCCAAAAACAAAACTTTGGACACTTTATTAATCTCGCATCTGTTGCAGGGATAAAAGTATTTAGTCCAGGAGGTACTGTTTATAGCGGTACTAAGTTTGCTGTAAGAGCCATCTCTGAAGGACTTCGTCATGAAGTTGGGGGAACAATTAGAACGACGACTATTGAGCCTGGTGCAATTGAGTCAGAACTAAAATTCGGTTCTTCTCATAAAGAAAGTTCAGAGTTTGTTACTGATTTCTACAAACAAGCCATACCAGCTGACTCAGTCGCTCGAGCAATTGCTTATGCAATTGAACAGCCTGCGGATGTAGATATTAATGAAATTGTTTTGCGCCCAACGAGCCAAGAGTTTTAATGATTGAATAACATAAAATGGGAGCACTTCGCTCCCATTTTTACTATATTTTTTAAAGTTGAGGACAAATCTATGAAAGCCGTATCGTATGTTATGAATAACCATGATGATTTTAAAAATTCATTGGTAGATATTGAAAAAGCGAAGCCTAAGCTTAAGGAGCGTGATGTACTGGTAAAAGTTCAGGCAATCTCTGTGAATCCAGTTGATACCAAAGTGAGAAAAAATTCGTCTGAAGCAAATAATCGTATTTTAGGTTGGGATGCCGTTGGGGAAATTATTGAAGTTGGCTCAAAAGTTACCTCGTTTAAAGTAGGAGATTCTGTTTGGTATGCTGGCGATTTAACCCGAGATGGTAGTAATGCTGAGTATCAAGCAGTCGATGAACGAATTATTAGTCTTAAACCCATTACAGTATCTAATGCAGAAGCAGCAGCATTGCCATTAACTGCAATAACGGCATGGGAAATGCTGTTTGATCGGTTTCAAATTTCAGAAACAGAAGTTGGCAGTATTTTAATTATTGGTGGTGCAGGTGGTGTAGGATCAATCGCTATCCAACTCCTAAAAGCAAAAACAAATCTGACCGTTATAGCAACAGCTTCACGTGAAGAAACGAAATCTTGGGTGGAATCACTTGGTGCCGACCATGTCATTGATCATAGCAAAGATTTAAATGCACAAATCGAGACACTAGGCATTGCAAAACCAAAATACGTATTCTCTACAAATCATACAGACACCTATATCGAGCAAATAGTTTCTCTGATTGCACCACAAGGCAAGCTTGGATTGATCGATGATCCACAAACCTTTGATATTATGCTGTTTAAGACTAAATCTATTTCTATCCATTGGGAGTTGATGTTCACCCGTTCAATGTATGAAACCGATGATATTGAAAAGCAAGGTGATCTGTTGCAACAGGTTGCCCAATTAGTTGACCAGCAAAAAATTAGAAGTACCCTCAACCAAAATCTAGGCAAAATTAACGCTTCAAACTTGGAGAAGGCGCATAAGTTACTTGAATCAGGCAAGTCAAAAGGCAAAATTGTACTAGAAAACTTCTAAAA
>NZ_JBQSXK010000050.1:0-1611 GCF_052378115.1 Psychrobacter sp. AOP30-A2-5
GCTAAGACAAATACCAGTACGACTGCTGTTCAATGATCCTGAGCTGAACCTAAGAGCTGAATACACGCTATTTGATAGGCAGACTGGACGCCCACTTTGCGTAGGCGATGGCGAACATTGCCAGCGCCGAACCAGCAACGGTGTTGAGCAGCTGCCATGCCCATCACCCGATCGCTGCCCACTAGCGCAAGGGGGTGCTTGTAAGCCCTATGGGAGGCTCTACGTGAATCTTAGTGAAGACGATGAGCTTGGAACATTCATCTTTCGTACTACTGGTTTCAATAGCATTCGTACACTGGCAGCAAGGCTCAGCTACTTTGCAGCGGTGTCTGGCAATAAGCTGTCCTGTCTGCCATTACAACTCACGCTCCGAGGTAAGAGCACTACGCAAAGCTATCGTACTCCAATTTACTTTGTGGATTTGACGCTACGTGATGACGTGACTTTGAAGCAAGCAGTACAAGATGCGGGGGCTATTGATGCCGAGTTAAGTGAACATGGTTTTGACCAAGCAGCGTTAGAGATAGCTGCTAAGCAAGGCTACGTCAATTCTTGCTTTGAGGTTGATAGCGATAATCTATTGGATGTGGCAGAAGAGTTTTATCCAGTAGAGACAGATGAAGCTAACAGTAGTCATCAAGGAGGGCCCCAAAATGGTATTGCTCCCTACAATGTCGGTAATATCGAAAGAAGTCTAAGGGAGAGTGTGACAGCTATAAGTTAAAGCAGTGGTAAGGATATAAGGCATAAAAAAGGAGCTGATTATTCAGCTCCTTTTTTATTGTTTTGTCTAAGGACAGTCGTTGGACGGCATAGGACGCCATAAAAAAATATGGGACTCGGTAAGTATATGAGAGGTGATGCTCTCATTCACTTACAAGGAGATAATCATGGAAAACTTAAACGTAAACACTCAGCAAAACACCTCAACGCCAAGCATGCCACAAATACCTCGCATGCTTCCGCTAAAGCAAGTCATACATTATACAGGGCTTAGTAGCACGACGATCTATGACATGCTTGATAAAAGATCGAATCGTTATGACCCCACTTTCCCTATTCAGGTCAAGCTATCAAAGGGACGTGTAGCATGGGTTGAAAGCGAGGTGGCTGAGTGGATTGAGAGCAAGATAGCTGCCCGAGTTCATTGAGCAACGATAAAAAATAAGCCACGTAGAGCGGCTTATTTTTTTGCTAATTAATTCTGAGAAAAATATTTTACTCAACCTGCTAGCTGTGAATGATATAAACTCAAGAAAATACGTGAATATATAATCTTAATTGGTAAGTATTTCTTAGAGTATTATAAGTGTCACCTTGAACATAGCTCTCAGACAATCTCACAAACACTCTACTATCAAGCCAAATTAATCAATTGTTATTCTGTTGAGAACAAAAATGAGCTGCCGTTGACTTATAACAATAGTAAGTATATACGTTACTACTATCAGGAACACGACTAAAAAAAGCATCTCTTAAATAAGTCGTATATGCTTTCCCATTGAGGAAGTCACCATCGTTAGAACTTTCAATATCATAATCTTTACCATTTATTCGATACGTAAGAACACTTAATCCAGCCCCTCCCCAGTCACTTGCCATACAAGGTGT
>NZ_JBQSXK010000051.1:0-1575 GCF_052378115.1 Psychrobacter sp. AOP30-A2-5
AGCGTTGTTGGCCCTACAGGCTCGCAGTTCCTCACCTCCTGAGTTCCCCAGCGTATCGGGTTTTCATCTTTAGCGCGCTGCATCGTGAGCAGACGCTTCGCCAGTACTTCCTTATCCTCACCCGTATGGCGCTGATTGGGCGTCACAAAGTTCAGCTGACTGTGCTTATGCTCATTGTTGTACCAGCGCGTGAAGCTCAGCATCCATCGTCTTGCCGCATCTAAGCTCTTAAAGCCATCGATAGGCCAATTAGGGCGATACTTGCAGGTTTTAAATAAAGACTCTGCAAACGGGTTGTCATTACTGACACGCGGTCTGCTGTAAGAGGTGAGTACCCCAAGCTCATACGCTTTCATGCGCATGGTTTGAGCTTTCATCGGTGCCCCATTGTCTGAGTGTAGCACCACCCCAGTGTGCAATGCATTCTCACTGATTAAAGTACGCGCAAGCAGCTGAGCTGCCAGTACACCTGACTCGTGGTCATAAACCTCCCAGCCAACAATTTTACGGCTATAGACATCCTCTATCATGTACAAATAATAGAACTGACCCCGTACCGGACTTGGCAGATAGGTGATATCCCAGCAGAACACTTGGCAAGGGCCAGTGGCAGTAAAGGTCTTTGGGGCGCTTGAGGCTTTAGGGGCAAGTGCACGACCGCGGTGAGCCAATTGCTCATGCTGCCTCAGCACCCGATAAAAGGTAGACTCTGAGCCATGATATATCCCCTCATCAAGCAGGGTCGGTACAATTTGGGTGGGCGGCAGACTGGCAAAGCGGGGCTGATTGCACACGGCTAGGATGGCGGCTTGTTCAGAGGCGCTCAGTTTATTCTTAGGAGCTTGGCGCACGACGTCACACCGTTTATCACCATTCACGTGACCTGCGCGGTACCAGCGCCGATAGGTGCGGATGCTAATGCCAACTTCAATACAGGCAAGGTTAAGTCTGGCTCCTGAGTGATTGGCCTCTTGTATCCAGTCTATGTATTGCTTGCGCTTAGGGAGCAAGGTCAGTCGTCCTCGTGCTCCTCCCAAAACGCTTCCAACTTTTTTCGCAATACCAGTAAGGCGGCAGTTTCAGCTAAAGCCTTTTCTTTTCGAGCAAGCTCTCGGGTGAGTTGTTTGATCTGTTTGCGATCGCTCTGCTGCTGACGCTTGTCTTTCAGGCTTTGTTGTTTGCTGCTGCTAAAGCCTTGTAAGGCGTCAGTACGCCACGCTTTGATTTGCTCAACATATAGGCCTTTGCTGCGGCAGTATTCGCTAAGTTCACTCTCGCTTAGGGTGGCCGTCTCTATAATGGTGGCAAGCTTGGTTTCGCTTGACCAGTCATCAGGGGTTTTATGGTTCGATGGCATGGGGTGACCTTGTTCTCTAGCTTGGGCACGCCAATTATACAGGGTCTGTAATCCGATGCCTTCACTTCTTGAAACCTCGGCAACACTTAGGCTCAGAGGGGGTAGCAGTTTGCTGAGTATAGCCTGTTTACGTTCTTCGCTATATCGTGGCATGATGTGTCCTCATTGTCCCCTTTGGAATTATTATTTAGGGGTGACAACTATCCTGCCATAGGGGG
>NZ_JBQSXK010000052.1:0-1309 GCF_052378115.1 Psychrobacter sp. AOP30-A2-5
TGAACCGCCCCGGGATTGTCGGAGACTCAACATTCTGAGAGAATACGACAATGAAAAGACAAACCTACACTCCTGAGATTAAAGAACGCGCCGTTCGCATGCTGATTGAAGCGTCGAGCGACTATCCTTCTACATGGTCAGCCATTCAAGCCATAGCGTCAAAGATTGGCTGTACGCCTGAGACACTGCGATCCTGGCATAAAAAGCACATAGACCAAACCATTCCCGCCTCAGTGCAGACTCAAAGTGACAAAGAGCGTATCAAAGAGCTTGAACGCGAGAACAAAGAGCTCAAGCAAGCCAATGAGATTATACGTAAGGCTGCTGCTTTTTTCGCCCAGGCGGAGCTCGACCGTCCACCCAGATAATGGTTCAGTTTATTGATGACTATAGAGGTAGTTATGGGGTCGAGCTGATTTGTAGAGTACTACCGATTGCCCCGTCAACCTATCACCGTACTAAAGACCTAGAGTGCTGCCCTGAAAGGCGTTCACTGCGCAGTCAGCATGACGACTACTATCTCAGCGAGATTAAACGCATCTGGCAGGACAGCAAATGTCGCTATGGTGCTCGCAAAGTCTGGCGGCAGATGAAGGCAGATGGCATTTATATCGCACGCTGCACCGTCGAGCGTTTAATGAGTCAGCACGGCTTACAAGGTGTCTGGCGCGGTAAGGGTAAGATTACCACCAACAGCCGTGACGACCAAAAGCGTGCTGACGACTTGGTTAATCGTAACTTTAATGCCCATCGTCCTAATCAGCTGTGGGTTGCAGATTTTACTTATATCAAGACATTGAGCGGCTGGGTTTATACCGCTTTTATCATCGATGTATTTGCTCGCGCTATTGTCGGCTGGAAAGTATCGAATCGCATGAACACGGATATGGTAATGGCGGCATTAAATCAAGCGATAACAGATAGAAACAATCCCAAAGATGTCATTCATCACAGTGATCGAGGGGTTCAGTACTTATCAATTCGCTACACTGATAAGATGACGGACTCTGGCGTGATTGCTTCTGTCGGTACAACTGGCGATTCATACGACAATGCATTGGCTGAAACGGTCAATGGGCTTTACAAGTCTGAGGTGATTCATTATTTAAAGCAGAACTGGACTGGTGTGAACGATGTTGAACTGGCAACCCTTGAATGGGTGGATTGGTTCAACAAGAAGCGTCTACATAGCACGATTGGATATGTGTCACCCTTTGAGTTTGAAAAGCGGTATTATGATAATTTAACCCTGTCAGGCATCGCTGCCTGACTCAAGTAGATCAGCCTCCGATATAGTCGGGGCGGTTCA
>NZ_JBQSXK010000053.1:0-1303 GCF_052378115.1 Psychrobacter sp. AOP30-A2-5
GGGAGTTTCCCAAACTTTGTGTAACTGCTTATAATCCACTAACAGGAGAATAAGCAATGACTACTCAATCTGACATTAAAAAACTAGCCGAGCAAATGGCTGGTAGCATGAAAAGCTTTGATGACATCAAAGACTTCCAAAAGCAGCTCATGCAATCCTTTATTGATACTGCCTTAGAGGCTGAGATGGAAGAGCATCTCGGCTACCCTAAACATGAGAAGGCAGACAAGCCCAATAAGCGCAACGGCCACACTAAAAAGACCGTCCGCAGTGACACAGGCGATCTTGAGATATCCACCCCAAGAGACCGCGGTGGCAGCTTTGAGCCTGTGCTGGTCAGTAAGCATCAAACCCGTATCAGTGGCCTTGATGATAAAATAATCATGTTTTATGCCAAGGGTCAAACCACCACTGAAATTGTCGAAACCATCAAAGACATCTACGACGTTGATATATCAAGCTCTCTTGTCTCAAGAGTCACGGATAACCTCTTAGATGACATCACCGCATGGCAGAACAGGCCACTGAGCAGCATCTATCCTATCGTCTATTTGGACTGCATCGTCGTGAAGATACGTCAAGACAAGCAGATCATCAACAAGGCTATCTATCTAGCGCTAGGTGTTGCTCTTAACGGTAAAAAAGAGCTGCTTGGTATGTGGTTATCAGAGAATGAGGGCGCTAAGTTCTGGCTGGGCGTTCTCACTGAGCTACAAGACCGCGGAGTACAAGACATCTTAATCGCTTGTGTCGACGGCTTAAAGGGCTTCCCCGATGCTATCAACACCGTTTATCCCAACGCTCAGGTTCAGCTGTGTATCGTGCATATGGTGCGTTACTCCATGAAGTTTGTACCATGGACGGATAAAAAGGCCGTAGCGGCTGATTTAAAAGCCATCTACGGTGCTGATACGCTTGAGATAGCAGAGGCTAACCTTGAACACTTTGATGAGACTTGGGGCACAGAGTACCCGCATGTGGTCAAGTCTTGGCGCAATAACTGGGAGGGCTTAACGGTGTTCTTTGAGTATCCTAAAGACATCAGAAAAGCGGTTTATACCACCAATGCGATAGAGTCGCTAAACAGTGTGATTCGGACGGCGGTGAATAAGCGTAAGGTGTTCCCCTCTGATCAGGCTGCATTTAAAGTGGTCTATTTAGCAACTCAGCAGGCATCCAAAAAGTGGTCTATGCCCATTCGTAACTGGACGTCTGCTTTAAATCGCTTTATGATTATGTTTGATGATCGTATTAGTAAGCATTTAATCTAAATGGCAGTTACACAGAATTTGGGATGGTCTCT
>NZ_JBQSXK010000054.1:0-1234 GCF_052378115.1 Psychrobacter sp. AOP30-A2-5
CGATCCTGCAATTGGTTCAAGTTCGTCAGACGAAGCACTTGAGCGTTTTAGAATGGTGAGAGATCAGTTGCGACAACGAATTTTAGTATTGGCGGAGCTAATAAAAATGCCATCTGGTATCGATTCTTTAGAGTCTCATACTAGTATTCGAGTCAATGATTTAGCGAAGAGTACGGCGTTTTATAGCTGGTTATTAAACACGTGGCCAAAAGAGTGGACCCATCGATATGCGACCTTTATTCGCCCAGACCTAAACTTGAATATGGTTCTGGTCGTCTCTGATGGTAAAGAGCTTAATCATGACACGCTTTATCATTTAGGGGTAAATGTGAATAACCAGCAAGAAGTTATTGATGCTTTTTTTAGCGCAAAAGATGCTGGCTTAACTGTTTTTAAACCACCGAGAACCACTTGGAAAGGCACACCGTTACATGAATTATGGCTAAAAGACCCTGATGGTAATCTAATCGAGATTTATGCACGTCTAACAGATACAGAGATTTTAACAAAACCCCAAAATGAGCAGCCTACTTTTTTAGTAGCAGGAACTGAGGCTGATACTGAGGATAGTGATGTCAACTAAGATATTTGACGTGATAGTAATTGGCGGCGGTCAAGCAGGTTTGGCGGTAGGGTATTACCTGAGACGTGCTAAGCTTGATTTTATTATCCTCGATAATCAAATCCAAAGTGGTGGAGCGTGGCGTCATACTTGGCCATCACTAAGGTTGTTTTCTCCAGCAGTAATGAGCTCATTACCTGGTAGGCTCATGCCAAAGGCCAAAGATAATGAATACCCGCATCGAGATGAGGTGCTCAGTTATCTTGCTGATTATGAGCAGCACTACCAGCTGCCTGTGTATCGACCATATCAGGTGACCAATGTACAACGAGATAGTGAACACAACTGTTTGCGAGTGACGGATGGAAAATTTACTTGGTTGGCTAAAGCAGTGGTTAATACGACAGGTACATGGAGTCATAGCGTTATACCAACGCTTGAGGGTCAAGAGATGTACCGCGGTGAGCAGTGTCATTCTGCAAACTATGCGGGTATTGAGACGTATAAAGGCAAGCGGATACTGGTAGTCGGTGGCGGCAATTCTGGCGCGCAAATTTATGCTGAGCTAGCTGAGGTTGCCGATGTAAGCTGGGTCACGCGTGAGCCGCCATTATTTTTAGCAGATGATATCGATGGTCGCGTATTATTTGAGAGAGCTACGGCTCGGATTAT
>NZ_JBQSXK010000055.1:0-1222 GCF_052378115.1 Psychrobacter sp. AOP30-A2-5
TGATCCTGCAATTGGTTCAAGTTCGTCAGACGAAGCACTTGAGCGTTTTAGAATGGTGCGAGATCAATTGCGACAACGAATATTGATATTAGCAGAGCTAATAAAAATGCCAGTTGGTATCGACTCTATAGAGTTCCACGGTAGTATTCGGGTAAATGACTTAGCCAAGAGTACCGCGTTTTATAGTTGGTTGTTGAACACTTGGCCAAAAGAGTGGACACATCGTTATGCTACCTTTATCCGCCAAGACCTCAATTTAAATATGGTGTTAGTGGTATCTGACGGTAAGCAGCTTAATCATGACACTCTTTATCATTTAGGTATAAATGTTAATAACAGGCAAGAAGTCATTGATGCCTTTTTTAGCGCAAAAAATGCTGGCTTAACTATTTTTAAACCACCGAGAACCACTTGGAAAGGCACACCTTTACATGAGTTATGGCTAAAAGACCCTGATGGTAATTTAATCGAAATCTATGCACGTTTAACAGAGACAGAGTTTTTAACAAAACCCCAAAATGAGCAGCCAACTTTTTTAGTAGCAGGAACTGAGTGTAATTATGTCAACTAAGATATTCGATGCGGTCGTGATTGGCGGCGGTCAAGCAGGTTTAGCGGTAGGATATTATCTTAGACGCGCTAAGCTTGACTTTATTATCCTTGATAATCAAAGCCAAAGTGGTGGAGCGTGGCAACATACTTGGCCATCACTACGGTTATTTTCTCCGGCAATAATGAGTTCATTACCTGGTAGGCTCATGCCAAAGGCCAAAGATAATGAATACCCGCATCGAGATGAGGTGCTCAGTTATCTTGCTGATTATGAGCAACACTACCAACTGCCTGTGTATCGACCATATCAGGTGACCAATGTACAACGCGATAGTGAACACAACTGTTTGCGGGTGACGGATGGAAAATTTACTTGGTTGGCTAAAGCAGTGGTTAATACGACAGGTACATGGAGTCATAGCGTTATACCAACGCTTGTTGGCCAAGAAATGTACCGCGGTGAGCAGTGCCATTCTGCACACTATGCGGGTATTGAGACGTATAAAGGCAAGCGGATACTAGTAGTCGGTGGTGGCAATTCTGGCGCGCAAATTTATGCTGAGCTAGCTGAGGTTGCTGATGTAAGCTGGGTCACGCGTGAGCCGCCATTATTTTTAGCAGATGATGTCGATGGTCGCGTATTATTTGAGAGAGCTACGGCTCGGATTAC
>NZ_JBQSXK010000056.1:0-1171 GCF_052378115.1 Psychrobacter sp. AOP30-A2-5
GCTAGCATTGTATTAGCACATTTTAATACTTTTAATGATATAGCACTTATGCTTTTCAAAACTATTGACTTATTTCACACTGACACTATGCGATGTAGAACAGAGTATCGAGTGAAGTCAATTTCTAGTATGGGATATGGTTTTAACTTAGATTTAAAGAATATTCTTTATAGAGATGAGCGTCTCAAAACTTGTGAAGACAAGCATAGAAATTCGAATTTAGAGTACTTATGTCTGCACTATCAATTTTATGGCGTAAAAAGCTTTTCAGAAGGTCAAAACTCAGACTTTATTGAAAATATTCTTAAGATTATCGATCAACATAAATCTGAGTTGAGTGATGGAGATGAAACTACAGGTATATTGTTAGCAAGAATGGATAGACGTAATTTAATACCTGAGGTAATCGAAGAGGAAGAACAAACCAAAGTTGCTTTTACACCAAAATTGACAGAAAAACAAAAAAGGATTAGTGAAACAGCACAAGTAGAATATAACGAAAGGTTTAAATATACTTCATTGGACTTGTGGTCAAATTCTAGCAACGATGAAGAGTATGAGAGCAGTAAAAAGTACAAAGGTAATGCTTTACTGGCTTTAAATGATACTAAAAGTTTATTAAAAGAGCTTGAAAGCACATCAGATGCAACTTTTATACAGCTCAATCGCAATATTGCTTTTCATAGTTGTTCAAAGCTAATTATTGAATATAGCCATCTCCTTCCAAAGTCCGACAAAGATTTATGTAAAAAAGTCATTGAAGCTGGTATTAAGAGACTGTTCTTGGATAATTATGGCTATCAAGTTGGCGATGGTATGGAAGCTTGTATAAAGGTTTTACCCTATTTGATTGATGAGTATGCTGGAGATAGTGATGATCTAATCTTAATTTTAATAATGATAATGTTTGATAAACACTGGTTAGGAACATACAAAACAGTCTGTGAACATGCAATTGAAGCGGTTCATCAAAAAAACGTCTGGGAGAAAAATCCTGAAATTGCTTCAAATATATTTAATGGCTTCATTAGATTAAAACCAATATACGACGAAGCCTTAAAGGTTCTAGAAAGTAATAATGAACAATACAGTTTGGAATTGGATAAGAAGCAAGAGATACTTAAAAAATTCTTAGAATTATGCGAAGCAAAAAAAGTATTAGATGAGCCAC
>NZ_JBQSXK010000057.1:0-1024 GCF_052378115.1 Psychrobacter sp. AOP30-A2-5
GGTGTAATGGACAAAATTCATGCTATTTGAGTGACTTTGATAGTAGAAAGTCTTTAATAAACCGTAACTTACGCCTCTCATTTAGCCCATGATGACTGTGTAATTGTCGTTTGAGCTCACTGAATAACCCTTCAAGAGAATTTGTGGTATTAGGTACATCTAAATGCTCATATTCTTGATAAGTGAATAGCCAGTCGCTATTGGTTCTGAGGCTACGATAAGCACTTCTAAGACGCTTGTGGGTATACCATGTTTTACCAGTATCTTCATTAGTGCTACGTTCATTAAGATAGGCTTCATGAGTTAAATACCAATGATCTAAGCACTCTATGAAGTCGGATTTATTGAGCTGTTTTAGATTTGAAGCAAGCCCTCTCAGCTCAATGCTCGCGATATTCTTAGGACGACGAGTCAAGTAACGGGTCACTATTTGCAGTTGATGGAACTGACACATCTGACAAGGGATGCTAGTAAACAGGCTTCTAAGTCCTCGTCTGCCATCACAGGTGATGCTTTGTACATCAACGCCTAACGATGTTAGGTGATCCACCCCTTGCTTATAAGCGCTGTTGGTTTCATGACTCACTATCGCGTAAGAGAGAACGGCTTTAGTGGTGTTGTCCATAAAGACCATTAAACCAAACTTGCGACCAAAGTAGGTGGTGTCCATGATGATATTAGCAGTCTTAGGTCGCTTAACCTGATACTGGATACTGACTTTGTCTAGCCGTCTTTGGATAGTTTTAAGACTACAATTATATTTGTCAGCTAGCTGTTGGTAGGTCTGTTTACCTTGAGTATATTCTGTCCAAAGGGTTTGATTATTAAGTCTTGTACCCCCTAAAAACTGCCGTTTGCAAGCTAGACATTGGTACTGCTGTTTGCCTAGTTTGCGCCCATTCTTCTTGGTGTGTTTCTCACGACAAAAAGGGCAGTTTTTTGATTCATGGCGTTGATTCCTTGCAAATATAGACAGTATATAGCGTTAGACCCTACGCCAGCATGAATTTTGTCCATTACACCT
>NZ_JBQSXK010000058.1:0-916 GCF_052378115.1 Psychrobacter sp. AOP30-A2-5
TATAGTCAGTTCACAATAAAATAAATACAGCCCATATCCTGAAATAGCTTAGGCAGATTATTCTCCATCCACCCTTGGCGTAGAAACTTAGCTTGAGCCCATTTCTTTTCAATGGGGTTTAGATCAGGACTGTAGGGTGGCAGCCATAGAATACGATGACCGTGCCTGTTCAGTAGTTTTTGAATACGCTTGCTCTTATGAAAGCGGGCATTATCCATAACGATCACGCATTTAGTCTTGAGACTTGGAATTAGCGTGAACTTGCACCAGTCATAAAATATATGGCTGTTGATATTTTGTTCAAAGTAATCAAGCGCAAACAGCATCTTTTTATACAAAGCACCGATGACATTAGTGCGCTTTTTTGCTTGCCAGTTGAAGCTGTCGATACAGGGTTTGCCTATCGGTGAGTATCCGTAAGGTCTTATAGTTTCAGCCTCAAAGCCGCTTTCATCCATATACACAATGGGATAGCCTTGCTGTGTAAAGCTATCAAGCTTACTCTGATACGACGCTCTTTTTATCAGGCAGGCTTTTGGATGCTCTAAGGTCTTTTTTTTGACTGATACCTAGGCGTTTTAAAGCATTGTGCATGCCGGTCTTACTACAGTTGAATCGCCTAGCTCGCTCATATAAATAGTCATCTGGATGTTGTTCAACGTCTTTTAAGAGTGCTTCATTCGGTATTTTAGTCGGTGGTTTATTCCGGGTTTGTTTGATACTTGAATCTTTGAGCCAGCGCTGTAATGCGGTTTTGCTAATATTATAAAAAGTACAAGCCTGACGGATACTCATGTCTTTGTTTTTGACACTTTTAATCACTTGTGCTCGAAAATCTGCTGAATAGGTCATTTGTTATTCTGCCATTTCGCTTGTTTTAAAACGATTGTATCTTATTTAAAAAGAACTGACTATA
>NZ_JBQSXK010000059.1:0-916 GCF_052378115.1 Psychrobacter sp. AOP30-A2-5
TATAGTCAGTCTATAATAAAAGAGATACAGCCCATATCCTGAAACAGTTTTGGTAAATTATTCTCCATCCACCCTTGGCGTAGAAACTTAGCCTGTGCCCACTTTTTCTCGATAGGGTTTAGATCAGGGCTGTACGGCGGCAGCCAAAGAATACGATGCCCGTGCCTGTTTAGTAGCTTTTGAATACGTTTGCTTTTATGAAATCTAGCATTATCCATAACTATAACGCATTTAGTCTTAAGGCTTGGGATTAGTGTTTGTTTGCACCATTGGTAGAATATGCTGCTATTAATATTTTTCTCAAAGTAATCAAGCGCAAACAGCATTTTTTCATACAGAGCACCGATGACGTTAGTACGCTTTTTTGCTTGCCAGTTGTAGCGATCAATACAAGGTTTGCCAATTGGTGCATAGCCATAAGGGCGAATAGTTTCGGCCTCAAAGCCACTTTCGTCCATATACACAATGGGATAGCCTTGCTGCTTAAAGCTATCAAGCTTACTCTGATATATCGCTCTTTTTATTGGACACACTTTTGGATGTTCTAAGGTCTTTTTTTTGACTGATACCAAGGCGCTTCAAGGCAATCTCAATACCCGATTTACTGCAGCCTAGACGCTGTGCTCGCTCGTACATATAATCATCTGGATGTTGAGCGACGTCTTTGAGAAGAGCCTCATTCGGTATTTTACTGGGTGGCTTATCCCGAGTTTTCTTAATACTTGGGTTTTTTAACCAACGCTGTAGTGCTGTTTTGCTAACATTATAGAAAATACAAGCTTGACGAATACTCATGTCTTTGTTTTGGACACTTTTGATCACTTGCGCTCGAAAGTCTGCTGAATAGGTCATGTATTCTTCTGCCGTGTCGCTTATTTTAAAAGTATTGTATCTTATTTATAAAAGACTGACTATA
>NZ_JBQSXK010000060.1:0-905 GCF_052378115.1 Psychrobacter sp. AOP30-A2-5
AGTACTTGGCCACGTTGTACGTCTTCACGCTTAGTACCACGTAGTAGTACGCCACAGTTTTCGCCTGCACGACCTTCGTCAAGCAGTTTACGGAACATCTCTACACCAGTACAGGTGGTTTTTTGAGTGTCACGGATACCGACGATTTCGATTTCGTCGCCTACGCGTACGATACCAGATTCAACACGACCTGTTACTACAGTACCACGGCCTGAGATTGAGAATACGTCTTCGATTGGCATTAGGAATGCTTTATCAACGTCACGCTCTGGCTCTGGGATGTAGGTGTCAAGAACGTTAAGAAGTTCTACAACCGCTGGTTGGCCGTATTTTTCTTGTGAGCCTTTTAGGGCTTCAGTGGCTGAACCATGGATGATTGGGGTATCATCACCTGGGAAGTCGTAGTCATTAAGAAGTTCACGAACTTCCATTTCTACGAGTTCTAGCAGTTCTTCGTCATCAACAACATCACATTTGTTCATGAATACGATGATGTACGGTACGCCAACCTGACGTGAAAGCAAAATGTGCTCACGGGTTTGTGGCATTGGGCCGTCAGTTGCTGATACGACTAGGATTGCGCCGTCCATTTGAGCCGCACCAGTGATCATGTTTTTAACATAATCGGCGTGACCTGGGCAATCGACGTGAGCGTAGTGACGTGCTGGGGTGTCATATTCTACGTGTGAGGTGTTGATGGTGATGCCACGTGCTTTTTCTTCTGGTGCTGAGTCAATAGACGCGTAGTCTTTGGCTTCGCCACCAGAGGTGATTGCTGCTACAGTTGCGATGGCAGCTGTTAGGGTTGTTTTACCGTGGTCAACGTGTCCGATTGTACCGACGTTGACGTGTGGCTTTACGCGTTCAAACTTGGCCTTTGCCATGGGTATTTCCTCTTTTTTTGG
>NZ_JBQSXK010000061.1:0-847 GCF_052378115.1 Psychrobacter sp. AOP30-A2-5
TAGGGCGTGTCTTCAATTCATTTTACAATGAACGATAGTGCATGCCAGATAGAGCATTGACTTAAAATTACGAGCTAACTTTTCATATCTAGTAGCGATGCTACGGAAGTGCTTAAGCCTTGCAAACATATTCTCGACAAGATGGCGTAATTTGTACAAATAGCTATCAAACTCTGGGTTAGGTTGTTTAGCATTACTTCTTTTAGGAATGATAGGAGTCATGCCATGCATGCAGGCTTTATCTCTAATAGCTTGTGAATCATATGCTTTATCGGCAATAAAAAAATCAGCTTGACCTATCATCTCAATTAATGCCCCTGCAACTTGACTGTCGTGAACTTCACCCCCAGTGATTTCAAAATTGAGCGGATATCCATCGGCATCACAGGATAAATGTATCTTTGTAGTTGCGCCGCCACAGCTTCGTCCAATTGCTCTATCTTCACCATACCTAGCTCCACTTGCATGCTGGTGACACCGTACATAGCTTCCGTCTGTGAATATCCATTCCGTATCAATTTCTTTGCGTAAGCTAAAAAAAAACTCTCCCATAAACCCGTTTTAGACCAACGATTAAAGCGACTATAAGCGGTTTGCCATGAACATAACTCTTTAGGAATATCACGCCAAGGAGCTCCTGTGCGTAGTTTCCAAAGTATGGCTTCCATGACCTCTCGACTATTTTGAGTCTGATAGCAACCGTGCTCTATCATAGTCGCTTGCAATTGCTCCCAAAGCGTATCTGTTAATGCTTTTCTCGCCATAATTGGTATGTCTCGCATCTTTTCAATAGATGCGTTATTGTAGCTATTATTTATAGCTTATCCAATTGAAGACACGCCCTAAT
>NZ_JBQSXK010000062.1:0-801 GCF_052378115.1 Psychrobacter sp. AOP30-A2-5
TAGGGCGTGTCTTCAATTGGTTAAGCCATAAATAATAGTTACAATACCGCATCTATTGAGACGCTGCGAGAAGTACAAGTCATGGCAAGAACAGCACTAACAGATACGCTTTGGGATCAACTTCAATCAACGATGACACAGCATGGCTGCTATCAAACTCAAAACAGTCGAGAGGTCATGGAAGCCATACTGTGGAAGGTACGCACAGGTGCGCCTTGGCGTGACATACCTAAAGAACTGTGTTCTTGGAAAACAGCTTATAGTCGCTTTAATCGCTGGTCGAAAACTGGCTTATGGGCGAATTTTTTTTAGCTTACGAAAAGAAACTGATACGGAATGGGTATTCACAGACGGAAGCTATGTTCGCTGTCACCAGCATGCAAGTGGAGCTCGGCGTGGTGAAGATCGAGCGATTGGGCGAAGCCGTGGCGGCGCAACTACAAAGATACACCTATCCTGTGATGCCGATGGATATCCGCTCCATTTTAAAATCACTGGGGGTGACGTCCACGACAGTCAAGTTGCAGGTGAATTGATTGACATGATTAGGCATGCAGATTACTTCATCGCTGATAAAGGCTATGATTCACAAGCGATCAGGGATAAAGCTTGCATGCATGACATGATTCCTATAATTCCCAAAAGAAGCAATACTAAAGCACCTAATCCAGAATTTGATAGCTACTTATACAAACTGCGCCATCTTGTTGAGAATATGTTCGCAAGGCTCAAACACTTTCGTAGTATCGCCACTCGCTATGAAAAGTTAGCTCGTAATTTTAAGTCAATGCTTTATCTGGC
>NZ_JBQSXK010000063.1:0-763 GCF_052378115.1 Psychrobacter sp. AOP30-A2-5
ACTCAGACAGATTCCCGTACGCATGTTATTTAATGATCCTGAGCTTAACCTCAGAGCTGAATACACGCTATTTGATAGGCAAACTGGACGCCCACTTTGCGTAGGCGATGGTGAACATTGTCAGCGCAGAACGAGTAACGGTGTTGAGCAGCTGCCATGCCCATCACCTGATCGCTGCCCACTAGCACAAGGCGGTGCTTGTAAGCCCTACGGTAGGCTCTACGTCAACCTTAGTGAAGACGATGAGCTTGGCACGTTTATCTTTCGTACCACGGGTTTCAATAGCATTCGTACACTGGCAGCACGCCTGAGCTACTTCGCAGCGGTATCAGGCAATAAGCTATCCTGTTTACCACTCCAATTAACGCTACGTGGCAAAAGCACCACGCAAAGCTACCGTACACCCATCTACTTTGTGGATTTGACGCTACGTGATGGTGTGACTTTAAAGCAAGCGGTACAAGATGCGCAATCGATTGATTGTGAGCTTAGCGAACATGGTTTTGACCAAGCAGCGTTAGAGATAGCTGCTAAGCAAGGCTATGTCAATTCTTGCTTTGAGGTTGATAGCGATAACCTATTGGATGTGGCAGAAGAGTTTTATCCAGTAGAGGCAGATGAGGCTAATAGTGATCATCAAGGAGCGTCGCAAAATGGTATTGCTCCCTACAATGTCGGTAATATCGAAAGAAGTCTAAGGGAGAGTGTGACAGCTATAAGTTAAAGCAGTGATAAGGATAGACGGTATAAAAGAGGAGCTGAT
>NZ_JBQSXK010000064.1:0-645 GCF_052378115.1 Psychrobacter sp. AOP30-A2-5
ATTAGCGGCCAGTGCAGCCGTTGAACATCTCTTGAAAAAATAGGACAGACCTCTTCAGCACACAGAGTTATAACAGCATCTACAAGGTGGGTGTCTAGCTCCTCAACTGCTTTGGCATGTTGTTGACTGATATCAATACCCAACTCTGCCATCACCTTAATGGCATAAGGATTAAGGTTAGATGGTATAGATCCAGCGCTCGTAACCTGGATGCTTTCTGGCAGATAATATCTGGCCAATCCTTCAGCGATTTGGCTTCGGGCCGAATTAGCGACACAAAGAAATAGGATGTTTTTCATAGTAAGCCCTGTAAATACACACGATTGATTTGCTTGCTTTGATAAACATGCGACATATGCTTGATAATATAAATTATCTATACCAATCAGATGGTTCATCAGGATTCTAATGCACAAATCACATAAACATTTTCATCGAACTTTTTTTAAAAGTATAGTATTAATTGTTTCTATATGTCCAATAATATAGACATAATGAGATAAATCAAGACTATCCTGACATTAGCTTTAAGTTGTCCGTCAATTCTAGCTCGATATATTTAGGATTTACTATGATATAGCCTGTAAGCTTTTAATTGAAATAGCTAGCTCATGTATAACTGTTTACGATGCACTTTAGGGTATA
>NZ_JBQSXK010000065.1:0-567 GCF_052378115.1 Psychrobacter sp. AOP30-A2-5
GATTGAACATACCTTGATAACCAAATACATTGAGATCATAATTACCCCATGAAAACGCTCAAACTACGCATCAAAGACAAACATGCCACTCAGCTAAATATCTTAGCGGGGTCGGTTAACTTTGTCTGGAATTACGTCAATGAGCTAAGTTTTAAACACCTCAAGCGTACTGGTCAATTCTTTTCGGCTTATGATTTGGCTACTTACACCAAAGGTGCGGGTGAATATCTAAACCTACACAGCCAAACCTTACAAGCAGTGACCGAAACCCATGCCAAGGCTCGTAAACAGTTTAAAAAAGCCAAACTCAACTGGCGCACCAATAATCCTAAAGCCAAACGTAGTTCTCTTGGTTGGATTCCGTTTAAAAAGACCGCTATTAATCATATCAGCACCCGCCAAAGTGGTAAAAAGTGTCTAAAAAGCACCCTGCAATTCAGCTTAGCTAAAGGTAAAAAAATCACTATTGACCTATGGGACAGCTATAACTTAGCGCTCTACACCATCAATACTTGCGAATTGGTACAGGACAATCGCGGTCACTGGTACGTCTGTGTGACGGTTAAA
>NZ_JBQSXK010000066.1:0-554 GCF_052378115.1 Psychrobacter sp. AOP30-A2-5
CGCTTGGCTTGGCTCCAAAAGTTCTCTATTCCGTTGATATGGTTTCTGTCTTGTGCAAACTCTTTTGAATGATTGATACGGTAATGGGTAAACTCACTGACATCAAGGGCATTGTAACTTCTGAATGAGTCAGTATAAACGATGCTATCAGGCTTTACTTTTTCTCTTATAATAGGGATTAAGGTATCGGCTCTGGCATTAGGGATGAGACAAGCATAGACGCTGCCATTGCGCTTAAGCAGTCCAAACACAGGCACTTTATTACCAGCACCGCGACCACGTTTGCCTTTGCGTCTACCGCCAAAGTAGCTCTCATCAACTTCTATTTCGCCTTCTAGAAGACCAGGTTCCTGACTATTTTCATAAATCAGTAGTCTTAGCCTGTGAAAGTAATAGCTAGCTGTTGTTTTATTAACACCCACTAAGCTTGCTGCTGTTCTTGCGGTAGAACCGGCAATAAATAGTTCAATGAGTCTGGTTTGTTTGTACCAACTTAATCTGCTCTTTCTCATATGACTATCCTAGATTATTTTACTTATCTAGGACAGCCCCTT
>NZ_JBQSXK010000067.1:0-549 GCF_052378115.1 Psychrobacter sp. AOP30-A2-5
CTAAGTAATCAAACAATGCTCGGATTCGCAAAGGTGTCGGGCCCCGCTGTGGACGATATAAATACAGGCGCCAAACGGGAGAGGTTTCCTCATGAAGTATCTGAATGAGCTTACCACTCCTAAGCCACGGCAAAACTAGAAATCCAGGCATGTGTCCGAATCCGACTCCAGCGAGAATAGCTTGAAATTCAGCTTCTAGATCATCTGTAATAAAACGGGGCTTTGATGGCGTAAAGCTTCGACTTTCGGTGAATGTCCATGGCCAGTAACGCCCTGTTTTATGATCGAATAGTGCTGTTAGAGGGTATTTATCTAAGTCAATAATTTTTTTGGGCATTCCAACCTTATCAATTAACTCTGGCGTACCCACAGAATAAAAGTTCACTTTAGCCAATTCCCTTGCCACATATCGATTGTCCGGCAAAAATCCAAATCTGATCCCGATATCTATCCGCTCATCGATCACATCCGAGTGTGAATCTGTTAGCACACAATCCACGACAATATCTGGATAACGTGTGGCAAATTCTGCTAGTGCAGGTACTACCA
>NZ_JBQSXK010000068.1:0-454 GCF_052378115.1 Psychrobacter sp. AOP30-A2-5
TAAGGGAGCCCAAGCTCCCCTCAATTAGTGACTAGCCAACTTGTTCAGAATCCATTAATTGACTTACCAAGCTCACTAGATAATTCAACTGTGCTCAATTCACAGCTCTGATACTCTGCTGCAATCCCTGCTGAATATCCTGCACAACCCCTTCATGCGAAGCTTGTTGCTCTACCAAAAAGCTTCGCTCTTGTTCAGGATAATATTCCTCTAACACATCTAGCCCTTCCTCTATATCCGTTTCAAACCTTGCATTCGCAAAACCTGAACCGCCCCGACTATGTCGGAGCGGTTCAGTCATTTATTTTTATTTGATCTTAAATAAGATAAGTTAATAGGTTGAAATTTAAAAGGAATAAAGCTCATTACATTTAGTTAAAGTCGAATTAACTTTAGAAAGAAAACGGAAATTCATACGTTTTTTTATTGTTTATCTGTTAGTGATAATGGCTGT
>NZ_JBQSXK010000069.1:0-417 GCF_052378115.1 Psychrobacter sp. AOP30-A2-5
CACCAGACATCCATCTCATAGAAAACCTATCATTACCATTAGAAGCACCAATCTGGTATCCAACGGCGGTTAAGCCAGGTCAAAGTATCAGTATCAAGGCAATGGTAAAGTACCTAAATATCGGTCTTACTAGCAATCGTAAAGCGGTTCTGCTAATCAGAGCATATGATGATGCTAATGAAGAAGTTGATGTATCTTTTGAGAATATGTTTAGATCAGATACCTTTGGTGCGCACTTTAGATATCTTGCTCCTACGCAAGGTGAGATAGAGGAGCTATATACATTCGTTGTACCTGAAGGAATAACGACTATACACTTTGGGTTTAATAGATTTTTATGCTCAGAGAATGAGCAGGTAATAGTTAGCGATCTTACGATTCATCCTGAAGTAATTGAATTATCTGAAAAGCTGGAAA
>NZ_JBQSXK010000070.1:0-417 GCF_052378115.1 Psychrobacter sp. AOP30-A2-5
ATTAAGTATTACAGTCTTGTTAGGTATAATAAATGAATAATATTATCTTTCAGAATTCCTATTTACGGAATAACTACCATAACACAGGATTGGACATGCAGAACAAATTGGAAATGATACGTATCTTTTGTGTCGCAGCAGAGTCTCGCAATTTTAAAGAGGCAGCCACTCAGCTGGGGATTTCCCCGCAGGTAGTGACACGGGCAATAAAAGAGCTAGAAGAGCAGCGCGGAGAGATTCTGTTCTACAGGAGTACTCGACAAATTAAAATTACTGCTGATGGTGAGCGTTTGGCAAAGCAAGCACGTTTTGCGGTGGGATCGATTGATGCTCTGCTTGTAAAAGACACCAAGGAAAAACGAGATGAAATGCGTGGGACTGTCCGTCTTACTGTTTCGTCAGTGTTAGGGCGTAAAT
>NZ_JBQSXK010000071.1:0-417 GCF_052378115.1 Psychrobacter sp. AOP30-A2-5
CTTTACGCCCTAACACAGACGACACAGTAATACGGACAGTCCCACGCATTTCATCTCGTTTTTCCTTGGTGTCTTTTACAAGCAGAGCATCAATCGATTCCACCGCAAGACGTGCTTGCTTTGCCAGACGCTCACCATCAGCAGTAATTTTAATTTGTCGAGTACTCCTGTAAAACAAAATCTCCCCGCGCTGCTCTTCTAGCTCTTTTATTGCCCGTGTCACTACCTGCGGGGAAATACCCAGTTGAGTTGCTGCCTCTTTAAAATTTCGACACTCTGCTGCGATACAAAAGATACGCATCATTTCCAATTTGTTCTGCATGTCCAATCCTGTATTATGGTAATTATTCCGTAAATAGGAATTCTGAAAGATAATATTATTCATTTATTATACCTAATAAGGCTGTAATACTTAAC
>NZ_JBQSXK010000072.1:0-400 GCF_052378115.1 Psychrobacter sp. AOP30-A2-5
ATGTACTATCGTTCATTGTAAGATGAATTGAAGACACGCCCTAGTATCATTATTACTGTTAATTGAAAAATCCCCACCAACTTGAATTCCTGATGAATTTTTCTTAACAGTCTGTTTTTGACTTTCTTCAGCTTTAGCTTTATTCCCAAATATGAATGTTGATATTAGAGCTGATAGACTAACGATCGTAGTTAATACTGGCTCGAATCCCGGCTCAAAATATAACCACCCTATTGAAACTAGCAAGGCTAAAAATGAAAGAACTCTTATAAAGACTTGCACATTATTTCCTCAAATACTCAAAGTAAACGTTCATTATAAATATTGAACCAATAAATCATTAAAAATCTAGATTACTAGGGCGTGTCTTCAATTCATCTTACAATGAACGATAGTACAC
>NZ_JBQSXK010000073.1:0-312 GCF_052378115.1 Psychrobacter sp. AOP30-A2-5
GTCATAGACGGATTTGGCAAGTTTGCCCTTAGTGAATGATGTTGATTTTATTTTACCAACAACAATTAGGCTTTTTGCTTTGACAAGCTTTGATGTGAATTTATGAATGAGGTCTTGACGGGTATTTTTAATCTTGGCGTGAATGGCCTTGACCCGCTTTTTATTCTTAGCTCTTTGAGCAATGGACAGTTTTTCAGCGTATTGATGAGTGACTTTGGTTTGCAGTTTGTCGCCATCACTACTGACTGCTGAATCTTTGCAGCCTAAATCGATACCGACTTGACCAGTGCCACACGCTGTTTTTGGAAATTT
>NZ_JBQSXK010000074.1:0-312 GCF_052378115.1 Psychrobacter sp. AOP30-A2-5
ATCATAGACGGATTTGGCAAGTTTGCCCTTAGTGAATGATGTTGATTTTATTTTACCAACAACAATTAGGCTGTTGGCTTTGACAAGCTTTGATGTGAATTTATGAATGAGGTCTTGACGGGTATTTTTAATCTTGGCGTGAATGGCCTTGACCCGCTTTTTATTCTTAGCTCTTTGAGCAATGGCCAGTTTTTCAGCGTATTGATGAGTGATTTTGGTTTGTAGTTTGTCGCCATCACTATTGACTGCTGAATCTTTGCAGCCTAAATCAATACCGACCTGACCAGTGCCACACGCTGTTTTTGGAAATTC
>NZ_JBQSXK010000075.1:0-302 GCF_052378115.1 Psychrobacter sp. AOP30-A2-5
GCTCAATCACTGTCGTCCAGTAACTGATATATAGGGTATTTCTCTTGCTGTTTAGTCTCAATCCCTTACGGGTTAAGCTAACTAGCGAGCCGACTATCTTATCATAATGATTTGAATTGTCAAGCTTTTTTATGTTTTGTCTTAGCTTGGTAATCTAAGTAATAAGTTGGTTAACTTACTGCTTAGCTTCCTTTGCTGTGGGGCGTATTATATAGATTCTGACAGGGGTGTCAACCGCTTTATCAGAGGTTTTTGGGTTTATTTGATGAGACTTTTAATAATACATAGTTTTCAATGGGTTA
>NZ_JBQSXK010000076.1:0-255 GCF_052378115.1 Psychrobacter sp. AOP30-A2-5
TGTGGATTCGTCCATGTGAGAGTAGGTCATCGTCAGCTCTCTATTCAAAGTAAAACCCCCTTCTGCTTATGCAGAAGGGGGTTTTCTTTTTCGTGGGTTTGAGATTAAGTTAGTGTTGGCAAAAATACACTGGTTTCCCAATTGATTCGAGAAGTTAGAAAATAGAGGGTATTTTGATGTCGTTCTCTAGAATCTTTACCTATTTAATAGGTTTCTAGTATTCAGTGCCAAATCCATGAAAACAAATATTCCCTC
>NZ_JBQSXK010000077.1:0-233 GCF_052378115.1 Psychrobacter sp. AOP30-A2-5
CGCTTTAATCTCTGTGTCAAGAAGTAATTTTTATTTAGTTTGAAGTAAATGTCTCATCACTCATTCTAAACAGCCTTCCTCTCCGACTGGGTGGCAGTATACGGGGTTTTGACGCCGGGTCAAGGTAAATCATTGCTTTTTGATGATTATTTTACTGAATGGGATTAGATGCTGTTGATCAAATAATTACTACCAAACCGCACACGAAACAAAACCCCCTTACACTTTCGCGT
>NZ_JBQSXK010000078.1:0-217 GCF_052378115.1 Psychrobacter sp. AOP30-A2-5
CTCAATCACTGTCGTCCAGTAACTGATATATAGGGTATCTCTCTTGCTGTTTAGTCTCAATCCCTTACGGGTTAAGCTATCTAGCGAGCCGACTATCTTATCATAATGATTTGATTTGTCAAGCTTTTTTATGTTTTGTTTCTTCAAGTGAATTGGGTTATTTATATGTATCTTACATATAAGCTTCCAGCTCGTCTTGATGAGGGCGTATTATAGA